>JAGXGX010000133.1 GCA_024636515.1 Roseovarius sp. | reverse complement strand
CCTCCGGCCTCGATCCCTTGCGCGATAATGACGTCGGCCCCGGCGGCCTCGGCCTTGTGCGCCTGATCGACTGTGCCAACCTGATGTAGCACCAAAGCGCCTTCGCTTTTGACGCGTGCAACGACATCTGGCAGGACATCCCAAAAGAACGAAAAGGCTGTAACGCCAAGTTCCAAGCATCTTGTGATTTGCGCATCCAGCAGCGCCGGATCCGTCGCCGCTGGGATCAGATTTACCGCAAAGGCGCGATCTGTCGCTACTTGTAGCGCCGTGACTTCGGACGTGATGAGATCGGGGCTTTCGCGGACCATGCCGAGTGACGGAAACCCCCCGGCATTTGCCACGGCTGCAGACAGTTCCCACCGCGCGACCCCGCCCATACCGGCAAGCAAAATCGGAACGTCGCATCCCAGCAACGAGCATAGCGGCGTATGAAGAGGCCTACTCACGACATCTGCGGCCATATTAGTCTCCTGCGGTCCACATCAGGCTAGGGGTTTTCATGCCCTGAGTAACAATCGCAGAGTGCAGCGCAATGGTGCGCCGGTCAACTAGTGCGATAGGGCTGGATCTGCGCTGACGTGTAAGCCGCCCTCCGGCGATGGTCAGTTAGGGTGATATCTGAAATGAGTGCAGGTTGGCCTGACCTAACCTGCGTTCCTCAAAGCGTCTCTGACATACTCAATCGCTCATGGCGCGAGCAAGGCGCCGGATCCTCAGCGCCCGATTTAACTCGCCACCAAAAATCAGGAGGAGCGCCGCGAGATACATGAAGTAAAGGGCGGCGACGATCCCGGCCATTCCGGCGTAGTAGCTTGCGTAGGTGCCAAAGCTGCCGACATAAAACGAGAAGGCAGTGGCAAGTAGCGTCCATGCGGCGGCAGTAAAGACCACCCCGGGCCAGATGTTGGAAAACGTGGTGCGGCGCGCGGGTAGTATTACATGCGCCGCAAAAAGCGCGACGACGAAGATAGTCGCCGATGCAGGGAAGCGGATCAACCTGATCGTCACCGATGCCGGGTCGAATCCCGGTATTAGCGCGTGCAGCCACGACCCAGCGCGCGGTGCAAGAACCAAAAGGTAGCCGACCAGCACGAAGGCAAGGCTGGCGAGAACGACCATTGCAACCTGCACGCCATAGAGCTTGAACACCGACCGCGTTTCGCGGATGCCATATGCCCGGTTCAGACCGACGCGGACGCCGTCAACGCCGCCGACCGCGAACCAGATCGTCAGTAAAATACCGACGCTAAGAACGCCGCCGCGCGGTACGGTCATCACCTTTTCGACCTCCGACACAATTGGCTCGATCAGAGGCGATGGTACAATAGCGATCAAAAAATCAACGAGATCGTTGGCCATGGACCGATCGCCTATGAAAGCCGTCATCGCGCTGGTGAAAATCAGAAACGGAAAGAGCGACAGCAGGGCGCGGAACGCCACGTTGCCCGCCAATCCGAACGCATCGTCGTTCCAAAGCCTCAGAATCGCTTCTCGCAAGACAGCCCGTACGACACGCCATCCTTTGGCGTGAAAGAGATCTTCTGGGTTCTCACTGAGAACACCGTGGGTCATGATGACTTCGCGCGATGTTTCTTGAATTGACTTGCTACTCATGCGGCCCCGCCCAAATGCGATACACCCGTATGCTCTGAGGAGCAGGGGTTGAGGAAAGAATATATTCGTCACGCGTGGCGCACCACAACGAAGTCAAAAGCAGTCGGTTCCGGCTGGACGTCCCGATGCAAGTGCAACTTTGCCGAAGTGGGCCTCATGCTGGGATCTAATGGACGGGCTTGAGCGCGCTGACGGTCCGCTATGCGCGGAGCATACAGATCAAGCGGCAAACAGGGTTAGCGCGGGTGCCGGGGATCGGGACGTCAGCTCGGTCCTACAGCGGTCCGGGTTTGATGGAGACAATCTCAAATATATGCTATCCAGTAGTCAGATCCGTCGCTTCATCGAAACTGCGGACAAGGAAAAGAACGAACATGTTCACATTGACCAAGCTCGTCGCAGCGACGCTCTTCTTGGGGCTCACTAGCGCGGGAGGCGCATTTGCTGGCGGTCTGCTGGATGGCCGTGTTTTCGAAGGAGTAATCGGCCCGGTGGAGGCGCCTGATCTTGCCGACCGCCTTAAGTTTGAGGATGGCTATTTTTGGTCTGATATCTGCACGCGTTGCGGATTTCTTCCCGGCGAATACCACTCTGAAATGACCGATATGGGGATAGCTTTTCGTGGAGTGCTGCAAAGTGACAGTAGGGGCCGCTTTGAATATGAGGGCATTGTAGGCGTTCATGGTGCGATCGAAGCCTCTATCCACTGGGAACGTAGGAGATGGTATTGGACATCAACTCGTGAGATCGCATTTCAGGGTATAGAAAATGAAGAACTAGCCTCACAGACGCTTAGCCAAATTCGCCAGCAGCTAGACGGTGTGGACCCCGATACAAATCCGCTATGCGCTCGCTTTTAAGTCACGCTTGGGTGCTGAGGCGGGTCATCGCAGTATATGCTGTCGCTCTGGCAGCAGGTTGGATGGCTGGCGAATATCTAACTGAGGTTGCCATCCCTGAGACGCGCCCGATGAACGAGCCGTTGATCCACCGCATTGTCATGGGTGCGCTGCTTGTGTTCGTTCTGGCGGCTGCAATTCCGTTCGTGCCCGGCGCGGAGATAGGGTTTGCTCTATTACTTCTATTCGGCGGGCAGGCATCGGCAATCGTGTACGCCGGTATGGTTGGAGCGCTGGTTCTCTCATTCTGCATCGGTCGCTTTGTACCGCTGCGTTTTGTTGCACAGGCCTTGTCTTGGTTGCGATTGAAAAGGGTTGCTAAATGGGCCGCAGAACTTGAGGCCACACCGATCAAGAACCGCGCCGAACTGATTGAGAACAAGCTGACCAGCCGCTTTGCCAAACAGATGTTGCGAAATCGCTATGTCCTTCTCGCGGTGTTGCTGAACCTGCCGGGAAATTCGGTTTTGGGTGGTGGCGGTGGCCTGGCATTTATAGCAGGCGCATCGCGGCTATATAGCTTCTGGCTGTATCTGATATGCGTATTGGTCGCAGTTGCGCCATTTCCTTTGCTGTTTTTGCTGCGTGGCAACTAACTTTCGCGTGCCCGTCGCCAAAGCCTTCAACCTGAGCGGCGACAGCAGCAGTAATCCAAGTTCATGGCCGCCTTGAAAACAGTGAATACACCTTCAAACGCGCAGCTTTCACCCTGCTGGCATGCTCCGTTGACACGTTTATTGCCCTAGATCATACTACTTACACAATTGGAGAGCGAGTAGGGCCGATTGGTGGATATTGCAGGTCAATTCGCCGTGTCCCCGCGATTTCTAAAATCGCAGAACAGTAACCGGTCGCGCTCGTGAAGGCGTTTTGACAGAACGTTGGACCGCCTCCGCCAGAAAACGCAAGCTGCTGCTAAGCATGGTAAAGCTGCACTATCAACTGGGAGAAGTAAGTGAACATTTTTAAACAAATAGCCTTCGTGGGCGCGATGATTGCAGGAACCGGAGCGCAAGCTCAGGAAAAGTTCATCACGATCGGGACCGGCGGGCAAACCGGCGTCTACTTCGTCGTAGGCCAGTCGATCTGCCGGTTGGTGAACCGCACCACGGCTGAGACGAACCTGAAATGCACCGCTCCGTCGACGGGTGGCTCTATCGCGAACATCAACGCCATCATGGCGGGTGATATGACGATGGGCGTCGCGCAGTCGGACTGGCAGTACCACGCATACAACGGCACATCTGACTTCGAAGGCAATAAGTTCGACAAGGAACGCGCTGTCTTTTCAGTCCATTCCGAGCCGTTCACAGTGATTGCCCGCGCCGACGCTGGCATTAGCGAGTTTGCCGACCTGAAGGGCAAGCGCGTCAACATCGGCAACCCAGGCTCTGGCCAGTATGCGACGATGCAAGTCGTTATGGATGCGCTGGGCTGGACGATGGACGATTTTGCGCTGGCGTCAGAGCTGAAGCCAGCCGAGCAGGCCGCAGCTTTGGGGGACAACAAGGTCGACGCGATCATCTATACGGTTGGTCACCCGAACGGATCCGTTCAAGAAGCAGCCTCGACAGTTGAGACTGTCCTTGTTCCCGTCACCGGGCCAGAGATTGACGCGTTGATCGCTGACAACCCTTACTATGCTGCCGCCACCATTCCGGGCGGTATGTACGAAGGCTCGCCCGATGACACCCAGACGTTTGGTGTGAAGGCGACGTTCGTGACCTCTGCCGATGTGGATGAAGAGACCGTCTATCAGGTGGTCAAGGCCGTGTTCGATAACTTCGATCGGTTTAAGAAACTTCACCCTGCCTTCGGCGATCTGACCGAAGAGCAGATGATCAAGGACGGCTTGTCCGCGCCACTCCACCCGGGTGCAGAGCGTTACTACAAAGAAATGGGCTGGATGTAATTCCTGCCTGATTGATACCGGTGGCAGCCTGCCCAGGCTGCCACCGCCAAAGAGGTTGCCCAGATAGATCCGACCCGACGATAATTTCAAAAAATTTCTTTCCCGCCCTGCGCGGGTTACCGGGGGACAGACATGACCGATGATCCGAACCAGCATCAGGCCGCGCGCGTTGAAAACGAGGCGGCCGGTCGCGGCGGTCTGGACCAATCTGAACTGGACGCGCTTGTCGCATCCGCTGACACGGGTGGCCGCAACGTCGCAGGCCCGGTCGGCACGTTCCTCATGCTTGTCGCGCTGGCGTGGTCCCTGTTTCAGCTTTGGATCGCCTCGCCCTTACCGTTCATCGTCGGATGGGGCGTCTTTAACACCACCGAAAGCCGATCGATCCACCTTGCGTTTGCAATTTTCCTGACCTTTGCCGCATTCCCCGCGACGCGCTCGAAATTCCAACTTGGTCTCGGTATCGTTATCCCCGTCCTGCTGTGCTATCTGTTCGTCGTTAGCTCCAAGGATGCCACGTCCATTTGGTGGATCCCCGTCATCGGTCTGGCCGTCGTGGCTGCGGTCGTTGCGGGCAGCCCCAAGGACCGCGTACCGCTGTGGGAATGGGCGCTGGCGATCGTCGGTGCCGCCGCCGCGCTATACCTTTTTGTCTACTATCGCGATATTTCTGGCCGCGTCGGCGCGCCGATCACCCAAGACTTCGTGGTGTCCGTCATTGGTCTGGTGTTGCTGCTAGAGGCGACGCGCCGCGCATTGGGACCGGCCCTGATGATCGTGGCGACCATGTTTTTGGTCTACACCGTCCTTGGTCCGCAGATGCCCAGCATCATCGCGCATAAGGGCAACAATCTGTCAGAGATTGTGAACCACCAGTGGATCACGACCGAAGGCGTCTTTGGCATCGCGTTGGGCGTGTCGACAAGTTTCGTGTTCCTGTTCGTGCTCTTCGGCTCGCTGCTGGATCGCGCGGGGGCCGGTAACTACTTCATTCAGGTCGCGTTCTCGATGATGGGTCACATGAAGGGCGGGCCGGCCAAGGCCGCTGTCGTGTCGTCTGCCATGACTGGCCTGATCTCGGGCTCAAGCATCGCGAACGTTGTGACCACAGGCACGTTTACCATTCCGTTGATGAAAAAAGTCGGCTTCAGCTCGGAAAAGGCCGGTGCGGTCGAGGTGGCGTCGTCCGTGAATGGCCAGATCATGCCGCCAGTTATGGGCGCCGCCGCGTTCCTGATGGTGGAATACGTCGGCATCCCCTATTTCGACGTGGTCAAGCACGCGTTTCTGCCTGCCGTTATTTCCTATATCGCACTGGTGTATATCGTCCACTTGGAGGCGTTGAAGGCCGGGATGGAGGGCCTGCCGCGTCCCTACGAGCCCAAGCCAATTATCCAGCGCCTGATCATTTTCGTGTTCGGCGTTGCGGTCGTCTGCGCGCTGTCGTTCCTCGTTTATTACGGCATGGGCTGGATACGTCCCGTCTTTCCCGTTGCCGCGCCCTATATTATTTTTGCTGCCCTGACGGCGGCCTATGTCGGGCTGCTCTACGTCGCGTCCAAAGAGGAACCGCTAAAGCTGGACGATCCCAACGCGGCGGTGACGAAGCTGCCGCTACCGGGACCGACCGTGCGGTCGGGTCTGCACTTTATCCTTCCAGTCGTCGTGCTGGTGTGGGCGCTGATGGTGGATCGCCTGTCTCCGGGCCTGTCGGCATTCTGGGCGACGATGTACATGATCTTTATTCTCATCACGCAGCGCCCGCTGATGGCGATGATGCGCGGTGAGGGCCAGATGGGTGCCCGTATCAAGGAGGGCGCGACCGATCTTCTCGAAGGTTTGGTGGTTGGTGCCCGCAATATGATCGGCATCGGCATTGCCACGGCTACTGCCGGTATCATCGTCGGTGCGGTCAGCCAAACGGGCGTCGGGTCGGCCCTTGCCGACGTGGTCGAAGTGCTGTCCGGCGGTAATATCCTTGCCATCTTATTCCTGACGGCAATCTTGTCGCTTATCCTTGGGATGGGCCTGCCGACGACGGCGAACTACATCGTTGTCTCCGCTCTTTTGGCGCCGGTCATTGTGACGCTGGGGCAGCAAAACGGCCTCATCGTGCCGCTGATCGCGGTGCACTTGTTCGTGTTCTACTTCGGGATCATGGCTGACGTCACACCCCCTGTGGGGCTTGCATCATTTGCCGCCGCCGCCGTTTCGGGCGGTGATCCTATCAAGACCGGGGTGATCGCGTTTTTCTACAGCTTGCGCACAGCAGCCCTTCCGTTCCTGTTCATCTTCAACACCGAGCTGCTGCTGATCAATGTAACGATGGTGCAGGGCATCTTTGTCTTCATTGTCGCGACGGTGGCGATGCTGTTGTTTGCTGCTGCGACACAAGGGTGGTTCCTCGCCAAAAACCGGTTCTACGAAACCCTCGCCCTGCTCCTGATTGCGTTCACCCTGTTCCGCCCCGGTTTCTGGATGGATATGGTCAGCGCGCCGTATCTGGAGGAGGAGCCAGCAGCAATCACGCAGGCAGCAGCTGACACCGATATAGGACAAACGCTGCGCGTGCGTGTGGCAGGCCTGAACGATCTGGGCGACCCGATTAAATTTGTGGCGCTTGTCCCGATCACCGAAGGAGCCACGGGAGAGGAAAAGCTGGAGAACGCTGGCCTGACCTTCCGTGAGGAGGACGGCAAGATGTTCATCGACGACGTGGCGTTCGGTAGTCCGGCGGCAGAGGCTGGGCTGGACTGGGACCAAGAGATCGTGCGCGTACTAAAGCCCGTGCCGCAACCCAGCAAATACCTGATGTTCATTCCAGCGCTGATACTACTGGGTCTGATCGTCTTTTTGCAGCGGGGCCGCAATACGCGCGCGCCACGCAAAACCGCACACGCCTGAGGAGAGAGACGATGTTCAATACGGTTCTTCTGACCCTCGATTTGAATGAAAAGGAATCATGGGAGACGGCGCTACCGGCGGCCGTCGAATTGGTTCGCACCTCTGGCGGCAAGTTGCATGTTATGTCGGTCGTGCCAGACATGGGCACGCCGTTGGTCGATGGGTTCTTTCCACCTGAGTACGAAAAATTGGCCGTTCAGGCGGCCAGCAAAGCGCTCGATAAGCTGGTCGAGGAGCATGTCCCAAGCGATATAAGCGTGAAGCAGCATCTGGCATTCGGCAAAATCCACCGCAAGGTCCTGCGCGTGATCGAACAGACCGCCTGCGATCTGGTCGTTATGGGCTCGCACAAGCCCGACCGAGTGCGCGAATTTTTGGTCGGGTCTAACGCCGACCGTATCGTGCGCCGGTCGCCCGTCTCTGTGCTTGTCGTCAGGTCGTAGATCACATGGCCGGGCATATTTTTGGACGGTCGACCAAGGGCACGCTGCCTACTGCAGTAGCCGGTGACGGATGCTACCTGGTCGACACTGAGGGGAAGCGTTACTTGGACGGGTCCGGCGGGGCGGCTGTATCGTGCCTCGGCCATTCCAACGCTGCTGTGCGCGCGGCACTTCATGCGCAGATTGATCAGCTCGCCTTTGCGCATACAGGCTTTTTCACCTCAGAGCCCGCCGAACGACTGGCGGATCGCTTGGTCGCAAACGCCCCAGATGGCATCGAGCGGGTTTATTTGGTTTCGGGTGGGTCAGAGGCCGTTGAGGCCGCCATCAAGCTGGCGCGCCAGTATTTTCTAGAGATTGGCCAGCCAAACAGGCATCGCGTCATCGCACGCAGGCAAAGCTATCACGGCAATACTCTGGGCGCGCTTGCGGCCGGGGGCAACGCATGGCGGCGCGCGCAATTCGCGCCGCTGCTGGCGGACACGACCCATATCAGCCCCTGCTATGAATACCGCGATCGCCGCGAGGATGAGACGCCCGAGGCCTATGGCATGCGCGTCGCGAACGAGCTTGAGACCGAGATCCTGCGACTCGGTCCGGGCACCGTCATGGCGTTCATCGCGGAGCCTGTGGTCGGCGCTACCCTCGGCGCTGTGCCCGCAGTGCCCGGATACCTAAAGCGTATTCGCGAGATATGTGACCAATACGGCGTGCTGTTGATCTTGGACGAGGTGATGTGCGGTATGGGCCGCACGGGCCATCTGTTTGCCTGCCTCGAAGACGAGGTCGCGCCAGACATGATAACCATCGCCAAGGGTCTGGGCGCTGGATATCAGCCGATAGGTGCCTTGCTGACCACGGCCGCTATCTACGATGCTATAGCGTCCGGGACAGGTTTTTTCCAACACGGGCACACCTACATGGGGCATGCGCTTGCCGCGACCGCAGCCAACGCGGTGCTCGACGAGATATTGAACCGGGGTTTGCTAAACCGGGTGCAGACGCAAGGACAGAAACTCGACTCCGCGCTGCGATCTGCACTGGGCCAGCACGCCCATGTCGGGGATATCCGTGGGCGCGGTCTGTTCTGCGGTGTCGAACTGGTCGCTGACCGAGAGACGAAAGCGCCGTTCGATCCTAGCCGCTGCATCGCTGCGCGCATCAAGAAAGAAGCGTTCGACGCCGGTCTGATCTGCTACCCAATGTCTGGCACCCTCGACGGGCAACGCGGCGATCACGTTTTGCTGGCTCCGCCCTTTATCATCACTGACGATCAGATAGAGGAGCTGGTCGAGAAGCTTTCAGGTGCGATAGATCGGGCCATCGCGGCGTAGTGGCATAGATTTGGCCCTGCGAGATATGGCGATAACTTTGCGTGACTTCTATTTCGCACAGGCGCCCGGGTCCCATCTTTGATGGAGGCGAATTACATTGTAGGGCTTTATTCTGCGACCGCGCCCGCCTTGACGTATTGGACATCAGCATGACCAAACCTTGCATCATCTGCGTTGCCATCACTGGTAGTGTCCCGACCAAAGCCAACAATCCGGCTGTTCCCATTACAGTTTCGGAGCAGATTGAAAGCGCGCATGAAGCCTATGAGGCCGGAGCCGCCATTTGCCACGCGCATGTGCGCAATGATGATGAGACGCCCAGCTCTGACCCCGGCAAGTTCGCAGCTTTGCAGACGGGTCTGCGCAAATACTGCCCCGGGATGATTGTCCAATTCTCCACTGGTGGGCGGTCGGGCGCTGGAAGGGCGCGCGGTGGTATGCTGTCCCTTCGGCCTGACATGGCGTCACTATCGGTTGGGTCCAACAATTTCCCGACAAGGGTTTATGAAAATCCGCCTGACCTGATTGATTGGTTGGCCGAGGAAATGCGCAGGCATGACGTCAAACCCGAAATCGAGGCGTTCGATCTAAGCCACATCTTTCAAGCAGCTAAGATGAATGCCGATGGGCGTATCTCTGGCAAGGTTTATATCCAGTTCGTCATGGGCGTAAAAAACGCGATGCCGGTAGACCGCCAGGTCTTTGATTTCTACTGCGCAACTGTGGCCCGCCTCATGCCCGACGCGCAGTGGTGCGCGGCCGGGGTGGGCAAAGATCAGATAACACTGAATGAGTGGGCAATCGATGCTGGCGGCCATGTGCGCACCGGGCTTGAAGACAACATGCGTTTGGACCGCGAGACGCTGGCGCCGTCAAACGCGGCGCTCGTCCGCCGCGCTGTAGCGTTATGCGAAGAATATGGTCGCCCGGTTGCGACATGCGCAGAGGCGCGTGCAATTCTGGATCTAAGGCCGGAATAATGTCGACCTTTGCACCACGGATCCCTGATCTGTTTAGGCGTGCTTTCGTCGGAATTATCCGTCGGCGGAATGGCGCCCAATTAGGGACTGCCTGTCGGCACAGCGATGCTGACCTTTTGGTTATTCGAGCGAGGGTGCCGTCTCTCTTATCCGCGCCTTGGGGCTAGCTGATCGCTCGATTTAGAGCGGAGTAACTGGTCAGGTCGCGAGCAAATATGAGTATTCTCACACTTCGCATAAGTGCGCGAAAAATGACTAAAATATGAGAAAAAGTCATTTTCGTGGCCCGGCCGTCTCGTTT
>JAGXGX010000132.1 GCA_024636515.1 Roseovarius sp. | reverse complement strand
GGCCAGGGCGAAGAGTTGGAGCCAGCGCGGCAGAAGGCGATCACCCTCGGCATCAAGCCTGAGAATATCCATGTCGAGGACGTGCGCGAGGAATTCGTGCGTGATTTCGTGTTCCCGATGTTCCGCGCTAATGCGCTGTATGAGGGGCTGTACCTACTCGGCACGTCCATCGCGCGCCCGCTGATTTCCAAACGACTGGTCGAAATCGCGGCTGAGGTCGGCGCCGATGCCGTCGCCCACGGCGCCACCGGCAAGGGAAACGACCAGGTCCGGTTCGAGCTGGCAGCCTATGCCCTCAACCCCGATATCAAAGTGATCGCACCGTGGCGCGAGTGGGATCTGACCAGCCGCACTCGGCTGCTGGCTTTTGCAGAGGCAAACCAGATTCCTATCGCCAAGGATAAGCGCGGCGAGGCGCCCTTTTCGGTCGATGCGAACCTTCTGCACACCTCCTCTGAGGGCAAGGTGCTGGAAGATCCCGCGGAAATGGCACCCGATTACGTCTATCAGCGCACCGTCGCCCCCGAAGATGCGCCCAATACTCCTGAATTCATCGAAGTCGGTTTCGAGCAGGGTGATGCAGTCTCTATAAACGGCGAAGCGCTTAGCCCGGCCACCATTCTGACCCAGCTAAACGAGCTGGGCGGCAAGCACGGCATTGGTCGTCTCGACTTTGTCGAAAACCGTTTCGTGGGTATGAAATCGCGCGGAATCTACGAGACGCCAGGCGGCACCATTCTGCTGGAGGCACATCGAGGCATTGAGCAGATCACGCTCGATTCAGGGGCAGGCCACCTCAAGGACAGCCTGATGCCCCGCTACGCCGAGCTGATCTATAACGGCTTCTGGTTCTCGCCCGAGCGCGAGATGCTGCAAGCGGCCATCGACAAAAGCCAAGAGCACGTGACAGGCACGGTCAAGCTGAAGCTGTATAAGGGTTCTGCCACCTGCGTCGGTCGCTGGTCCGATCACTCGCTCTATTCCGAGGCGCATGTCACGTTCGAAGATGACGCGGGCGCGTATGACCAAAAGGACGCGGCAGGATTCATTCAGTTGAATGCGCTGCGGCTCAAGCTGCTGGCCGCGCGAAATCGCCGCGTCAAAGGCTAACCTCAAACACGAAAGGGCGGGAAAACCCCTGCCCTTTCACATCTGTAAGCACTCTAAATGTCGCTGCGCAGCCTCCCCTATTTGGGGGATCGCTTGGCCAATATGCGCTGCAACGTGCGTCGGTGCATATTTAGTCGCCGTGCGGTCTCGGATACGTTGCGGTCGCACAGCTCATACACCCGCTGAATATGTTCCCATCTCACGCGGTCCGCGCTCATCGGGTTTTCGGGCGGAGCGGGCAAATCATCGCCCGTCGCCATTAGCGCGTTGATGATATCGGTCGCATCCGCTGGTTTTGACAGGTAGTCGATCGCGCCGATTTTGACCGCCGCGACCGCAGTGGCGATGGCGCCATAGCCCGTCAGAACAATTACGCGGCTGTCAGGTCGACGCTCGTGGATAACCTCGACGACGTCCAAGCCATTGCCGTCCTCCAGCCGCAGGTCGCAGACCGCATAGGCCGGCGGGCGGGCGTCAGCGGCGGCGCGGCCCTCGGCCACGGACATCGCCACCTCGACGGCAAAACCGCGTTTTTCCATAGCTCTGGCGAGACGGCGCACAAACGCCTCGTCGTCATCAACCAACAGTAGCGAGGGGTCGGCGCCCAGATTCAGCTCCGTGTCGGCCATCACGCATTCTCCAGTCTATCGTTATAGAATAGCCTAGAGGTAGGCCGCGCGCGCCCCGGCGTCAAACCGGGGCGCATACGTCAACTCGCTTTCAAAAAACACGATACTTTTTCGGCCATCTGCTCGCCCGTCATGTCGCGCCGAAAAAACTCGACAAAGCCGCGACCGGGCAGAGTCAGATAGGTGAATGTCGAATGATCGACGAGGTAGTAATCCTCCTCGCCTTGCTCAGGCTCATGCGCTTTGTAGAACGTACGGTAGGCTCTGCTCGCCGCCATAACCTGTTCGGGCGAGCCGGTGAGGCCCAGCATCCGGGGATGCATCGCGTCGGTAAAATCTGCAACCACCTCAGGTGTGTCGCGCTTTGGGTCAACCGAGATGAAGATCGGCTTGACGATCTCGCCGCGTGCCTCAAGGATTTCAGTCGCCTCAGCGTTGCGGGCTACGTCCAGCGGGCAAACGTCAGGGCAGAACGTGTAGCCAAAGTAGATCAACGCTGGCTGGTCCAGCACCTCGGCGCTGGTCACGGTTTGGCCAGTCTCATCAACCAGCGTGAAGTCCCCACCGATGCTGGCGCCGCCATCCGCGACGGCGGTGCTGCGGCACTGGGCAAACTCGCCGCCAGCGTCCTGCCGGGCGGTGATCAGATAAATGCCGGCCAGTACAGTGATCAGGGCCGCCCCGGCAGCAATGGCAAAGATGCGGGTCATGGGGGATCCTTCCAGCTAGGCAAGTGTACGTCGTTGTGCCACATCTACCCTATGCTGCATCGTACACAACAGGACGAAATATCGCACAAAGGCGCGGGCGCGCAGATTCAGGTTGCGCCTCGCGGACGCGGCGCTTGGATCCGGCTACGCACGCTGATCCTGCTGCGCTGGTGGGCAATCATTGGCCAGCTCGCCGCATTGATCGTGGCCCAGCGCGCGCTGGGTATCCAACTGGAAGCCGGGCTATGCTATCTGGTTATCGGCGCGTCAATCGTCAGCAATCTGGTCGCCTCGCTGGTGTTTCCTGCTACCAAACGCCTGAACGAGACTGAAAACCTTGCGATGGTTCTGTTCGACCTGCTGCAACTCGGGATGCTGCTTTATCTTACGGGCGGGCTAAACAATCCGTTTTCGGTATTGATCGTCGGGCCAGTTATTGTTTCGGCCTCGTCCCTGTCGTCCCGCTCGACCCTGTTTCTGGGGATGACCGCGATTTTGATCGTTACAGTGCTTGCACGCTTTCACCTCGATTTGCGCAGCGATACGGGGCTCATAATGCAAAGGCCGGCGATCTTTTTGTTTGGCACATGGGTCGCCATCGTCATCGGCATCGTGTTTCTGGGCGTCTACTCACGCTGGATCGTGACCGAAATGCGCGCCATGTCAGGCGCGCTTCAGGCCACGCAGATGGCACTGGCGCGCGAGCAGAAGCTAACAGATTTGGGCGGTGTCGTTGCCGCCGCCGCGCATGAGCTGGGCACGCCCCTTGCCACGATCAAACTAACCAGTTCCGAGCTGGCCAGTGATCTGCCCGAAGGCAGCGAGGCGCATGCCGATGCCCTGCTGATCAGCGCCCAAGCCGACAGGTGCCGCGATATCCTGCGCTCGATGGGGCGGGCCGGTAAGGACGATCTACATCTGCGTAGCGCGCCCTTTACCGCTATCGTTGAGGAGGCAGCGGAGCCTCATTCGGAACGCGGCAAGATGCTTTTGTTCGACAATGGGCCAGTGCACGGCGCCTCGCAGAGGCCGCCCGTCATTTTGCGCCGCCCCGAGATTATTCACGGGCTGCGCAACCTCATCCAGAACGCCGTCGATTTTGCCGATGCGCGCGTGTGGATCGAGGCGCGCTGGTCCAGCACTGCAATTACGTTGCGCATCATGGATGACGGGCCGGGATATCCTGCAAACATGATGGCCCGGATCGGTGACCCGCAAATACCCCGCCGGGCGCGTAAGATTGCCGCAATCAGCGAACGACGGCCCGAATACGATGGTATGGGCCTTGGCCTCTTCATCGCTAAGACCCTGCTTGAGAGGTCTGGCGCAGATTTAAGCTTTGCCAACGGAGCCGATAGCTTTCGCAGCGATTCGGCGCGAAGCGAGCGCATAGGGGCGGTTGTCGAGGTGACTTGGCCCCGGTCGGCGCTGGAGGTCGCCAGCGACAGCGCCTTGGGCGGAATTGGACCGAACACCCCCATAATTCCGTGACATTAATGTGCAACTGCCGGGCACGGCACCTTTCAGGATCAGGCTTAACCGTCTGTTAACCAAGGCGAGCGCTACTATTACGCTTCGCTTGCAATCGAAAGGGACGGCAATGGCCGCGACATCACTCATGCTCTGGCTTCAGTTGGGCGCCGTGGCTACGCTGATCTCATTCGCGGTCCTTTGGTGCGTGGGTCGATTTACGCCCGCGCCGTCGCGTATCTTGGCGCCATGGCAAACGGGCGATGCCGAGGCCAGCTATTTGTTTCAAGACGATCTGATGTTTGACCATGACGCAGGCGCGTTGCCCCCCGCCGATGATGGCGCGCAGACATGGGCAGCTATGCGCACATGGCTGGATCACCGCTTTGCCGATTTGCCGCACAGCCTTGACGACTTGGCCGAGGATGCACCGGTTATTGTGGCACCGCACGAGGCGGGCGATACAGCAGTGCTACGCCTTTCGCGCACCATACATGGAACGCGCGTCACCCTTACCGATCCGCCCCACGCCGCCCCTGCTGAGCGACATGATATGCTGGCCAGCGCCGCGCGGATGACCGACATCACCGACACATTCGACGCCGCACCCCACCCTATCTGGAAGACGGGGACAGACGGCACCATCATATGGCGCAATGCCGCCTGCGAGGCGGCCTTCAACCCTGCCTTGCAAGCACCCGAAAAGACCGCATCAAGCGATAATGCCCCAAGTCGGTTCTGCGTAACGCCGCAGGAAGGATTGCGGCCCAAATGGTACGAGCTGCGCACGACCGAACATCACTGGGGCGCGCTGCATTATGCGACCGATATCAGCCAAGTTGTCAGCGCCGAAGGGATGCAAAAAGATTTCGTTCAGACTCTGGCGAAAACCTTCGCGTATCTGACGACTGGCCTGGCTGTGTTTGACCGCAACCGCAAGCTCGTGTCGTTTAATCCCGCGCTGGTTGACCTCACGTCCCTAGGGGCAGAATTTCTTATCGCACAGCCAGACCTGATGGCGTTTTTCGACTGCCTACGCGACCGCCACGTGATGCCTGAGCCGCGCAGCTATTCCTCATGGCGTACGCAGATTGGCGAAGTCATCAATGCCGCAGAAGGCGGCCAGTATCGCGAGACGTGGTCACTGCCAAATGACGTAACATATCGCGTCACCGGGCGACCCTATCCCGACGGCGCGGTCGTGTTTTTGTTCGACGACATCTCGGCCGAGGTGATGGCGGAGCGGCGCTTCAGGTCTGAGCTAGATCTGCGGCAGTCTGCCATGGACAATTTGCCAGAGGCCGTAATTGTCATTGGTGTGAACAATGTGCTGGCGTTTTGTAACACCGCAGCAAATGACCTGCTGCACATTGATCCCGACGCCAGTTTCGCCGATATGACTGTGCCAGATCTGTTGCGCGCCTGCGCCGCTGCGTTGCCCGCCCCATCCGTCTGGGGTGAGGTCGAAAACTGCATGCGCCTGCGCCAGCCGGACGTTCCCTTGTGCAAATCGGTCGACATCACGCCGGGCCACAACCTGACTTACCGAGTTCAGGTGCTGGCTGGCGGCGCACGGATGCTGGTCCTGCGCAGCTCCATCGATGCTGCCCAGCAAAGCGCGGCTCGGCTGGTCGCAGGCTGATCGCGGTTGCAGGTGGCGGCGGCGCGTGTAGTGTCGCGCCATGCACAACCGCCTCAATACCCGCACTTTCAAATCCAGCAACCCGGATGATACCTGCGCCATGGCGCGCCGCCTCGGCGCACTACTGAACGCGGGCGACGTGCTGCTGCTGAGCGGCGATATCGGCGCGGGCAAGACGCATTTTGCGCGCTGCCTGATACAGTCACTCCTACCACAGCCCGAAGACGTTCCGTCGCCCACCTACACCATCGTTCAGACCTATCCCGGCCCCAACTGCGAGATATGGCATGCTGATCTATATCGCCTGCCCGGGCCAAACGAGGTAATAGAACTGGGCCTGATCGATGCCTTCGATACCGCGATCTGTCTGATTGAATGGCCTGACCGACTGGGCGATCTGGCGCCGCCTTTGGCCTTGAAGCTGGATTTTGTTCTTGATGGGGATGAGGACGCGCGCAAGGTGACGCTGACCTGGCAGGACGAGGGTTGGCAGGCTAGGCTGATGGAGGCGTTGAATGACTGACCGGATGGGGCTGGCAGAGAAGTTCCTCAGCGGTACGGACTGGGCCGGCGCCGATACGGCCCCACTGGCTGGGGACGCATCGAACCGGCGCTACCTTCGCCTTTCGCGCGGGACCCAGACTGCCGTGCTGATGGACGCGCCACCAGCGCGCGGCGAGGATATTCGCCCCTTCATCGCTATCGCAAAGCACCTGCTGGCGGCCGGGTTAAGCGCACCGCGTATTCTGGCACAGGATACGGATCGTGGCTTTCTCCTGCTCGAAGATTTAGGCGACGACTTATTTGCGCGAATTATCCCGCGCGAGCCAAAGATTGAGCCTGATTTATACCGCGCTGCGACCGACGTTCTCATTCATTTACATAGACAGCCACTGCCCAAAGGGCTCGCCACTTACGATGCCAGCATGATGGCGGACAAAGCAGCGCTGGCGTTTGAGTGGTACGGCGGCACTGACCAATGCAGTGCGGCGCATGAGGCCATGCTCACCGCGCTGTCCTATCATGCCGATGACAGCGTCCTGATTCAGCGCGACTACCACGCAGAAAATCTGCTGTGGCTGCCCAGCCGTAGTGGCGTGGCACGCGTTGGATTACTGGATTTTCAGGATGCGATGCGCGGGCATCCGGCCTACGATCTCGTCTCGCTTTTGCAAGACGCGCGGCGTGATGTTCCACCTGAAATCGCGGTCGATATGCTAGCCTATTACATTACCCATACCGGGCAGGATGAGGGCCGCTTCAGTGCAGCGTATCATGTTCTGGGCGCGCAGCGTAACCTACGCATCCTCGGCGTTTTTGCGCGACTATGCCTGCGCGATGACAAGGCGCATTACATCCGTTTGATACCCCGTGTCTGGGCACACCTTATGCATGATCTCGACCATCCGGCATTGGCGGATCTGGCCCCGTTTGTCGTCGATGGGCTGCCCGCGCCGACCGTCGCTTATTTAAAGGATCTAGAAAGCCAATGCGCAACAGCCCCACAGCCCTGATGCTCTTTGCGGCCGGGTTCGGCACACGCATGGGAAGCCTGACCGAAGACCGCCCCAAACCTCTGATCGAGGTCGCCGGGCGCGCCCTTTTGGATCATGCTCTTGATATCGCAGCGGATGCGGGCGTGCCGCGTATCGTGGTCAACGCTCACTATAAGGCCGATCAAATCGAGGCGCATCTAGCGGGCCGTGATGTCGCCATCTCGCGAGAGGTGCCGAACATCCTTGATACGGGTGGCGGGCTGCGTGCCGCTATGCCGCGACTGAGCGCGTCTCCGGTTTTTACCATGAACAGTGACGCTGTTTGGCGCGGGCCCAATCCTCTGACATTGCTGGCCGAGGCGTGGCGCGATGACATGGATGCCTTGCTGCTATGCCTGCCCCCTGCGCAAGCGATCGGTCATGTCGGCAAAGGTGATTTCACGCTGGATGCGGACGGGCGCGCGGCACGGGGCCATGGCCTGATCTATTCCGGCGCGCAGGTCATCCGCACCGAGGCGCTGGCTGACATGCCGGATGGTGCGTTTTCGCTAAATGTAGTCTGGGACCGGATGCTGGCAGACGGGCGCCTTTACGGCATTTTCTACCCCGGCAAATGGTGCGATGTCGGCCATCCTGGAGGGATCACCCTGGCCGTAGATATGCTGGAGCGCCGCGATGTTTGATCCCCAAGAAACGCCTCGTGTTTTCGGACTGCCGCCCGGTGTCGATTTTCCTGCTGCGCTGGTGAATGGCATTTTGGGTCGGCTCAAGGATCAACCACCCGAAGCGCTGGGGCGTGTGCATCTGATCGTCAACACGCAGCGCATGGCGCGCCGCATTCAATCGCTACTAGCTCAAGGGGACGCCCGCCTGATGCCGCGCATTTCGCTGGTGACAGAGCTGGGGCAGGACTGGACGATGGCCGATATCGCCCCGCCTGCACCGCCGTTACGCAGGCGGCTGGAACTCATCCAGCTGATCTCGTCCCTGCTGGATGCGCAGCCCGACCTTGCGCCGCGCACCGCGCTTTATGATCTGGCCTCTAGCCTCGCGACCTTGATGGACGAAATGGAGGGCGAAGGCGTCTCGCCCGATGTGATCGACACGCTGGATATCAGTGATCAGTCTGGCCATTGGGAGCGTATTCGCGCGTTTCTGAACATCGTGCGCCACTTCACCGAAGGACGCGGCGCACCGGGGGTCGAGGCGCGGCAAAGGCGCGTGATTGAACGCACCATTCAGCGTTGGGAGGCCGCGCCGCCGAAACATCCCGTGCTGCTGGCCGGATCAACCGGATCGCGCGGCACGACGCAAATGCTGATGCAGGCAGTGGCGCGACTGCCGCAGGGCGCCGTGGTTCTGCCGGGCTATGATTTCGACACGCCGGATCATGTCTGGGCCTCGATGAGTGATGCGGCGATGCTAAGCGAGGATCATCCGCAATACCGCTTCCAAGCCCTG
>JAGXGX010000131.1 GCA_024636515.1 Roseovarius sp. | reverse complement strand
GATCACCAGCGGATTACGGGCGAAGAGTTCTTTGCCATGATCGAAGCCGCCAGCGCACCGAAAGATTAGCGCAAAGACTAGCGCGCCGCCAGCATCGCCAACCGGATCAATGCCCGCTCGACCAGTGCCATATGCGGTGCGGTCTGGGCTGCCGATCTTAGCGCCAGATCCGTCTCGGTCAGCACGCCCAACGCCACCTCCAGATTGGCCGCACCCCATGACTGCGCTTGGCGCTGCATCCTGTCACGGCGCGGGCCAAAGACGGGCGGGCGCATCCGCGAGATACCTTGGCTGATGCCGCCAGGATCGGACGCCGCTGTGTAGAGCGTGCGAAAATGCCGCGAGGCCGCGATGACGAGGCCGACAGGCTGAACGCCCTGCGCCCGCAGCCGCTTCATCATCGGGCCAATTTCGCCCGAGCGCGCCTCGGCCACGATATGCAGCACGTCATCCAGATCCGCCTCGACAGAGGCCGGGGCGCAGGCAGCGATATCATCGGGCGTGACTGGCGTGTCGTCGTTCAGTTTGTACAGCGACAGCTTGTCCATCGTCTGGCGAAAATCGCCGGGGTCCAGCGCCCGGCCCAGATCATTCAAATCGCGCATCGCCTCCGGCCCGATGTTTTTCAGCCCAGAGGAGGTCAGCATCGCCTCAATCTCGGCCCGGCTGGGCGGGTCGTCATATATGGCCACAGCATATGCGTTCTTGTGCGCCTCGAAGGCCTTGCGCAGCTTTGATGTTGGCTTGAGCTGGCCTGCCGTCACGATGATCTGCGCATCGCCCTCGCGCCAGTCGGCCAGCGCAGCGAGGATGGGCGCGGCCATGGCCTCGGTCGCGTCCTCGACAAAGGCGACGCGCGGACCGGGGAAGAAA
Source organism: Roseovarius sp. (assembly GCA_024636515.1). GTDB lineage: Bacteria > Pseudomonadota > Alphaproteobacteria > Rhodobacterales > Rhodobacteraceae > Roseovarius. The sequence continues at coordinate 15,364 of JAGXGX010000131.1, read as the reverse complement.
CTGGCCGCCTTGACCGCATCATTCAAACGCGCTGGGTCCTTGCGCAATTCGCCCGCAGGCATCCGCGTGATGCGCATCTCCTCCTCGCCGTTGGGTCCGGCGAGGGCCGCGATCACCTCGGCCCGGCGCAGCGCGATGCGCATGGCATCGGCGCCATAGATCAGCAGCCCGGTGCGTGCCGCCTCAGGCCGCGCAAAGTAGCCGGGCGCGTCGCGGGCCGATAGCTTCATGGCCGGGGCGCCGTAAGGGGGATATTAAACCACAACATTGACGATACGCCCCGGCACGACGATAACCTTTTTCGGCTGCCCGCCATCCAGCGCCCGCTGCACGGCTTCGGTCGCCAGCGCGATCGCCTCAACCTCATCTTTGGGCATATCCTGCGGTACCTGAATTTCGGTCCGCCGCTTACCGTTAATCTGGACGGGCAGCGTGACGGTATCGTCTTTCATCATCGCAGGGTCCGCCACGGGCCACGGCGCAGTGGCGATCAGGCCCTCGCCGCCCAGCATATGCCACAGTTCTTCGGCCAGATGGGGCGTCATGGGCGACATCAGCTGCGCCAGCGTACGCGCGGCCTCGCGCTTGGCCTGCGTACCGGCCTCGCTTTTGGCCAGAACCCCGGTGAACGCATATAGCCGCGCAATGGCGGCGTTAAAGCCGAACGATTCGACACCGGTGCTGACGTCGTGGATCGCCTTGTGCATCTCGCGCAGGAGGGCATCGTCGGAGTCTGGTGATGCAGACGCAACGCCTTCCGCGATCTCAGATGCGATGCGCCAGACCCTTGCGAGGTGTTTATGCGCGGCCTCGGCACCTGCTGCCGTCCACTCCACATCCCGCTCAGGCGGGCTATCGGACAGGACGAACCAGCGCGCGGTGTCGGCGCCGTAAGCCTCAATGATGCCAATGGGGTCGACGACGTTCTTCTTGGATTTCGACATCTTGGCCGTGGGGATGATTTCGACCTCTGTGCCGTCGGCCAACCGGCCATCCGTCACATCCTCGGGCAGGTGATAAACTGGCCGACCTTTCGCGTCCTTAGTCTGGTAAATCTCGTGTGTGACCATCCCTTGAGTGAAAAGCGCGTTGAACGGCTCCACCGCCGATGAGGGCAGATGTCCCGTCACCTTCATCGCCCGCGCGAAAAAGCGACTGTAGAGCAGGTGCAGGATCGCGTGTTCGACGCCGCCGATATACTGGTCGACATTCATCCAGTAGTCCGCCGCCGCCAGTTCGGTGGGCGTGTCCGCGCGCGGCGCGGTAAAGCGTACGTAATACCACGAGCTATCGACAAAGGTGTCCATCGTGTCCGTCTCGCGCCGGGCATCGGCGCCGCAGGCGGGGCAGGACGTGTGACGCCATGTCGGGTGGCGGTCCAGCGGATTGCCGGGGATATCGAACGTCACGTCATCCGGCAGGCGGATGGGTAGGTGTTCCTTCTTCTCCGGCACGACGCCGCAGGCGTCGCAATGCACGACGGGGATCGGGCAGCCCCAATAACGCTGGCGGCTTAACCCCCAGTCGCGAAGGCGGTACTTGGTGACGCCTTGGCCCACGCCATTGGCCTCGCAAAAGTCGATGGTCGCATCAATGGCCTCTGCGCCCGTCTGCCATGTATCACCGGCAAAGCTGCTGACGTAATGCACCGGCTCAGTCTTGGGCGGAACGTAGGCTTCGGTTAAATGTGGGTCGGCATCCTCTGCTGGCAAAAAGGCCGGGATGATCGGCAGGCCGTATTTGGTGGCAAAGTCGAAATCGCGCTGGTCATGCGCCGGGCAGCCAAAGATCGCGCCTGTGCCGTATTCCATCAGCACGAAATTGGCGACATAGACCGGCAATTCCCATGAGGTGTCGAACGGGTGGCGCACGGTCAGCCCGGTGTCGTAGCCGCGCTTTTCGGCCTTCTCCAGCGCCTCTTCTGTGGTGCCGCCTTTGCGGCATTCGGCCGAGAAAGCAGCCAGATCTACGTTATCTTTCTCCAGATATTTTGCCAAAGGATGATCGGGCGACACCGCGACAAAACTGGCGCCAAGCAGCGTATCAGGGCGGGTGGTGTACACCTCGATCCGGTCAAAATTCTCGGGGCCGTCATTCAGGCCAAACGCAAACTGCAACCCGCGTGACTTGCCAATCCAGTTTTCCTGCATCAGGCGCACCTTGGCGGGCCAGTCGTCCAGCGTATCCAGTGCCTCCAGCAGCTCCTCGGCCATGTCCGAGATCGCGAAGAACCACTGCGTCAACTCGCGCCGCTCGACCTCCGCGCCAGAGCGCCAGCCCTTGCCGTTCTCGACCTGCTCATTGGCCAACACGGTCATGTCGACGGGATCCCAGTTAACCACCGCGTTTTTGCGGTAAACCAGCCCGGCCTCCAGCATATCTAGGAACAGCGCCTGCTGCTGGCCATAATATTCCGGGTCGCAAGTGGCGAATTCGCGGCTCCAGTCAATGCTCAGGCCCAGTGGTTTCATTTGAGCGCGCATGTCGGCGATGTTCTGATAGGTCCAATCCTTGGGATGGCCGCCCGACGCCATCGCAGCATTCTCGGCTGGCATCCCGAACGCATCCCAGCCCATGGGATGCAGCACGTTGTGACCTGTCGCCAGCTTGTGCCGCGCTATCACATCGCCCATCGTGTAGTTGCGCACATGGCCCATATGGATGCGGCCCGACGGATAGGGGAACATCTCAAGCACATAATATTTTGGCCGCGAGGGATCAGGCTCGGCGCGGAAAATACCGGCCTCGTCCCAGGCTTTTTGCCAGTTGGCTTCAATCTCGGCGGCAGAATATCGGGGCATGGGCGGCGTCTTTCCAGCGGGTGGCATTGGGTGCCTGTGATAGGGCGCGCGGCGCGCATCGTCCAGTGGCGCAGAGCCAAAAAAGCAAGGGTTTGCAGGCATGCAGGTGCTGCCTATAAGCAGAGGCAGCAGGCGCAAGGCAGGCAGGGCCCATGAAAATCCTATTTATCCATCAGAATTTCCCCGGCCAGTACAAGCATCTGGCCCCCGCGCTGGCCGCGATGGGCCATGATTGTACCGCCCTGACGCTAAAGGTCGACGAGGCGACGACGTGGCAGGGCGTGCGCGTGCTGCCCTATACGCTGCCGAAACGCGGCGCACAGGTGTTGCATTCCTGGCTGGTGGATCTGGATACAAAAGTCACGCGCGGCGAGGCGTGCTGGCGCGCGGCGCGGCAGATGGCCGATCAGGGCTATGCGCCCGATCTGATTCTGGCTCATCCCGGATGGGGCGAATCGATGTTTCTGCGCGATCTATGGCCCAAAGCGCGCATGGCAATTTATTGCGAACTTTATCACGAGGCAGGCTATCCGCACCTGAACTTTGATCCCGAATTCATGGCGCGCGAGCCTGAGGTTCAGCCAATGCGCATCCGGTTAAAGAACCTCAGCAACCACCTGCATTTTCCGCACGCCGAGGCGGGCATCAGCCCGACGGCGTTTCAGGCTGATACGTTTCCGCCCGAATTTCGGGATCGCATTACGGTGTGCCACGACGGCATAGATACCGCATGGTCCGCGCCCGACCCTGCCGTCACGCTGCACCTCAAGGGGCATCCCGTTTTCACCCGCGAGACGGAAATCATCACCTTCATCAACCGCAATCTTGAGCCTTACCGCGGCTATCACGTATTCATGCGGGCGCTGCCTGACTTGCTGCGCGCCCGGCCAAATGCCCGCGTGCTGATTATCGGCGGGGACGAGGTCAGCTATGGCGCCGCTCCGCCCAAGGGCCAAACGTGGAAACAGCTATTCCGCGAGGAGGTAGCGGACCAGATCACCGCCGAGGATTGGCAGCGTGTGCATTTCATCGCGCGCATTCCGCATGATCAGCTCACCCGTGTCCTGCAAATCAGCCGGGTGCATGTGTACCTGACCTATCCCTTCGTCCTGAGCTGGTCGCTAATGGAGGCAATGTCCTGCGGCGCAGCAATCGTCGCCAGCGATACGGCGCCGGTCCGCGAAGTCATCACGCACGGCCGGACGGGGCGGCTGATCGACTTTTTCGACCGCGATGCGCTAGTGCGCGAGGTAACCGATTTGCTGGATGATGCGGATGCGCGCGCGCGTCTGGGTGCAGCGGCACGCCAACTGATGATCGACAAGTATGATTTGCAGACAATTTGCCTGCCAAAACAGATCAAGTGGGTCGAAGAAGTGGCGAAGATGCCGCTAGCCGTATGATCGCGCGGATCATCTAGGCCGGGCGCAAATATCGCCCTGACCCAATCATTTTAGATTTAGTATTTTCCGGCTTGGATTCGCAGCTGCCGCGCACGCGACAGGATTGCATCCTCGACCGCGCGGCGTGTGCCGGCATCGACCGGGCCGCGCTGCGTGGACAGCGATACATTCAGCGAGCGGGCGTCGAGCGCCGGGTCGCTAATCAGGATCGTTGCGCGATACGCGCGCCCACCACCCGGCGGAGTGCCGTAGCCAGTCGAGATCACGCCAGTAAAGGGGTCGGCCGATTGTATGGGCAGAAAATCCAGCACCTGCAGCGATGCGGTCCAAAGGAACCGGTTCACCTTAACGCCCGCATCCTTGCTCTTGAATATATCAAAAACGCTGGTGCCTGAAGTCACTCGCGCGGCGCCCTTGGCCTCTTTGCCGCCCTCAACAACGACCGCGTTAGGATCGAATTTTGCAGGCTCGTCGCCACAAGCCCCAAGAAACACCAGCGCCGCAAGGGCGCAGCCAGCGCGTTTTACCGAAAGAAGCATCATATTACCGTCCGACGTTACCTGACCCTCTAGTAACCAACGTGCGCCGACGGGGCAAGGTGTTTGCACAGCCGCCAGCTACGCCGCATGGAGGGCGGGCCCGATGGCGCTTGGCCTTGCCGGGCAGGGGTGATTAACTGCACCGGACACATCCCAGCGCAAGAGCCAGAAATGCCCCTGTCCGATATTATTGCCCGTATTGACTCCGCCGCCTCCACCGCCGGGCGCAGCCCGGGCAGCGTGCATCTGATCGCAGTCTCCAAGATGCAGACAAATGCGCGGGTGGACGCCGTCCTGCAAGAGGGCCACCGCGCCTTTGGCGAGAACCGCGTTCAGGAGGCCGCAGGAAAGTGGCCTGAATTTCGCGAGACATATGAGGGCATTGATTTGCATCTGATCGGGCCGCTGCAATCGAACAAGGTACGCCAGGCGTTTGAGCTGTTCCAGACAATCCATTCCGTTGACCGGCCCAAGCTGGCCAAGGCAATTGCGCGTATTGCGGATGAGGTGGGGCATTGCCCGGATCTATTTCTTCAGGTCAACACCGGCGAAGAAGATCAAAAAGCCGGCGTGGCCCCAAATGAGGCGGATGCATTCATTGCCGAATGCCGCGCGCTGGAATTGCCTGTCAAAGGATTGATGTGCATCCCTCCGGCAGACGAAGAGCCAAGTTTACATTTCGCCCTTTTGGCTAAGATCGCAAAGCGAAATGATTTGGCCGGATTATCAATGGGAATGAGCGGGGATTTCGAAAGCGCAATTGCGCAGGGCGCCACGCATATCCGCGTCGGCAGCGCTATTTTCGGCGAGCGTGAACATGATTAGAGTTTCCAACTAGAACACCCATAGCAGAAAGGCGCGCCAGTTACATGGCGCGCCTTTTTCTTAATCAACCATCGGCACAGTGCCGAATGTTAATTCAATCTTTGATACGCATCGTTTCAATATCGACGCCTTTGTCTTGGGCGTCTTTGATCCAACGCGGCGGGCGGCCTCGGCCACTCCACGTCTGCGTCGGGTCTTGATTGCTGCGATACTTAGGCGCCGCAGGTGCACGCGATTTCGTCTTGGGTTTGGTCTTTGGCTTGGCGCTTGCGCTAGCCGCAGGCGGCGCACCTTTCGCGCGAACCAGATCGTCCAGCGAATATCCCAATTGCTTGGCCTTTTCTTTGACCGCGCTGAGGGCGTCCTTGCGCTGCCGCTTGTCGCGTCCGGCCATTTCACGCTCGACTTTATTCTGCAGGGATTTCAGTTCCTGCATACTAAGAGACTTCAAATCGAATTTTGCCATTTTTTTTCCATTGATGTTTCTACGTCAGATACGCACCATTTTAACAATACGCAAAAAGAAATGTTATACTTTTCGGTTAATTCATCGAAATATTACCGTTTTTGCACGATTAGTTGTGTTTCTGGCGTTATCTTACCCGCTAAATAGCGCAAATGATCTCGTTTCAAGGCAACGCAACCTTCGGTCGGGTATCCGGGCCGGCGCCATTGGTGGATAAAAATACACGATCCCGCGCCGGGATTCGCGTCGGGCCAATTCCAATCCGTGAACAAGATTAGATCATATAGCGGATCTGCCCGGCGCAGCGCCTCATGACTGGGCGCATAAGGCACGCGCACCCGATGATTATATTCCGGCGCATCCGGCGCATCGGACCACAGATCACCCGGCAGAATGGGCAGCGCCCATGGCGCAGGGGCGGCAATGCGGTCAGGGCGATAGAGCATCATGACGATCCGGTGAGTGCCGACAGGCGTGGCGCCGTCGCCCTCGCGCTTGGCTTCGGCGATGCCACCCCGCCCAATGCTGCAAGGGTAGCGGCGCCCAGCGTAGCGCAGGCCGGTGGGGGTCAGGATCAGATTATGCACGCTCATACAGGCCTCCTCACATCGACGCGTCCGGGCGGAAACCATCGGGGATTAGGTCCTCCGCCTCCAGCATCAGGCGCGCCATGACATCGCCGACCTTGGGCGCCATGCCAAATCCTATCTTGAACCCACCATTGGCGATGAACTGGCCCGAATGCAGCGGATGCGCGCCCAGCATCGGCGCGCGGCTGCGGGCGCGTGGGCGCAGGCCGGACCAGCGCTGGATCACGGGTGCGCCCTCCAGAGCCGGCAGGGCGGCGCGGGCGGCGGCGATCACATCGCCCAACTGCGCGTCGGTGGCAAGGCTGCCAAACTCCCGCTCGGTCGTCGATCCGACGGCGGTTGTCCCATCTTCGTGCGGCACAATATGGACGCCGCCCGCGAATATCTGCGGCTGGTCCGGCATGGCAAAGTCTAGCAGAGCGGCCTGTCCCTTGATCGCCGCACCGACCTGCCGGTGATGCGCAGCGTTCAGCAAAGCGAGGTCCGCCGCGCCCGTAGCCCAAAGGACATGGCCCGCATCCGCGCCGGTCGCGGCAATCTTGCCACCACGCGCAATGATCGCAGCCGACAGCGCCGCGCAGGCCTGCGCCGGATGCACGCGCGCGGTCAGCGTGTCGTGGATTACTCGGCCGTCGTCGGTAGCGGGCGGATGTGCAAAATCGCTGGCGGATTCAACGCGCCACGCCGCACGCCCTTGCCAAAGTGTTTCCGCCCCCTGCCCGCGTGCGCCTGCCAGCTCTGCGCCGCCCTCCGGCAATGGCTGCAATCGCCCGGTGCGCGCATAGCCGGGCGAGCGCCCGGATGCCTCGGACACACCGCGCCAAAAGTCCTCGGCCATCAGCAGGCTATCCAGCTGAAACGCTTTCTTGTCGTTCCAGTTTTCGGGCACATGCGGGGCTAGCGCGCCGACGATGCCGCCCGACGCGCCCGCGCCCGGCCCGGCGGGGTCGATGACTTGCACAGATGCGCCGCGCAGCAGGCACGCCCAAGCTATAGCCAAACCGAATACCCCTGCCCCGCGCACCGTTATATCGGCCATTGCCATCGCCCAGCTCCCGCTTCATGGTCGCGCCATTCTTGGGCCCCGATCAGCGCCGTATCATAAAGGACCGCGCCATGCAGGACCAGCGCGCAGAGCTGGATTGGCACCCGGGCGACGTGCCCGTCTCGCGCCGCTTCACTGACCCGTATTTCAGCCTGCATGATGGCCTTGCCGAGACGCGTCACGTTTTTCTGGATGGCAACGACCTGCCCGCACGGTTTGCGGACGGCTTTGCCGTGGCGGAGCTAGGCTTTGGCACCGGCCTAAACATGCTGGCAACGGCCGAGGCATGGGCAGCGCATGGCGCAACTGACAAGTCTGGCACCCTGCACCTGACCTCGTTCGAGGCATATCCCATGGATGCGGATGACATGGCCCGCGCGCTGGCGGTATTCCCGCAGCTGGGCGCACGCGCCGCGCGGTTGATTGACGGCTGGCGCGCCGGGCAAACACAAATTGAACTTGGGGACGGTGCGCTGTTGGAGGTGATCCTTGGCGACGCGCGCTGCACCCTGCTCGAATGGAGCGGACGGGCGGATGCATGGTTCCTCGATGGATTTTCGCCCGCCCGCAACCCCGAGTTGTGGGAGCCGGACCTGATCGCAGCAGTCGCCGCACATACCGCGCCGGGCGGCACTGCCGCTACCTACAGCGCAGCAGGCCACGTACGCAGGGCGCTGGAGGATGCTGGCTTTGACGTGACCCGCGCGCCCGGCCACGCCCGCAAGAGACACATGACACGCGCAAGGATGCCAAAATGGTAGAGCAGAACACCAAACTGGGCATCTGGTTGATGCTGGCAACGACGCTGGTTTTTGCTGTGCAGGATGGTCTGTCGCGCTATCTGGCGGGCGAATACAACGTCTATATGGTCATCATGATCCGGTTCTGGTTCTTCGGGCTGTTCGTGGTTGTCATATCGGCGCGCAAAGCGGGCGGGTTGCGGGCTGCTGCGCGCACCTCACAGCCCTTACTGCAAGGGTTTCGCGCGCTGCTTCTGGTCACTGAAATATGCGTTCTGGTCGCGGCCTACATTGTTCTGGGCCTGATCGAGTCGCATGCGATCTTTGCCTGTTACCCACTTCTGATCGCCGCGCTCTCCGGCCCCGTTTTGGGCGAGCATGTCGGCTGGCGCCGCTGGACGGCGATTGGCATCGGCTTTATCGGGGTTCTTATCATCCTCCAGCCGGGGATCGCTGTGTTCGAGCCTGCGGCGATCGTGCCGCTGATCGGCGCGTTCATGTTCGCGCTCTACGGCCTTCTGACGCGCTATGCGGCGCGGCGCGACACGGCGGCGACCAGTTTCTTCTGGACGGGGATCGTCGGTGCGCTGGGCATGACGTTGGTCGGTGTTTGGTTCTGGCAGCCGATGACGGGCAGCGATTGGACGTTGATGTCTGTTCTGTGCCTGACCGGCGTTCTGGGGCATTTTACGCTGATCAAATGCTACGAGGTCGCCGAGGCCAGCGCAGTGCAGCCCTTCGCCTACCTGCAGCTTGTGTTCATTTCGATCATCGGCGTCACGGTCTTTGGCGAGACGATCCGCACCAATGTCGCCATCGGCGTGGTCATCGTGGTCGGGGCGGGGCTGTTTACCCTTTGGAGGCAGCGCAAGACGGCGTGATGCGCCGCCTTTTCGGCACGCAGGTCAGTCCGCCGGGTAGGTCACTGTGGCATCCCCGGCCTGCATGACCCCTTCGGCGCGGTCAAAACGCAAGTAAGCAATGCCGCGATTGCCGGACTGGGTGTAGAGTGTGCCGGCAGTTTTGCCATCCGCCGTGATGGGCGTGCCGACTGGCGCGGCGCCGTCTATCGCGACAGTGGCGAGGCCTTTGCGCAGCTCCGTCTTGTGCTTCATCCGGGCGGCGATCTCCTGCCCGACATAACAACCCTTGCGGAAATCGACGCCATTCAAACGCTCGAACCCGGCCTCAAGGATGAAGGTGTCGGGCGTCAACTCGATTCCCGTCTCAGGTATGCAATGGCGGGTGCGAATCGCGTCCCAATCGGTGCCGCCATCGCCCTGCTGCGCGCCGTAGAGGCGCCAGCCCAGCGCCGGATGACGCGGATCGCTCAGCGCACCCTCAGGCGCGGGGCCAGTGCCGCGCTGGACGTGCAAGCCCGTTTCGATGATCTGCACATCGGCGCGCAGGCGGTACATGTTCAGCCGCTGGATCAGCGCCGACGCGACGTCCGATGCGACGTCCAGATGAAGGATGTCGCCCTGCTCGAACAAGAAGAAATCGGCCAAGTACTTGCCTTGCGGCGTCAGCATTGCCGCATAGACGAGGCCAGTGGATGTCTTGGTTACATCGTTGGTGACCAGCCCTTGCAAAAAATCGCGGGCGTCCGGTCCGGTGATCTGGTGAATGGATCTCATCGCTGCTACCCCTTTGGTCTTTGGCCGCCGTTCTACAGGATGGTTTGGCCGGGCGACAGGGGGCTGGTGGGATGCGTGCAAGACTGTCCGTAATCGTGCCGACATACAATGCCGCCGCCGGGCTGCCGACGCTGCTGGGCGGTCTGATCGAGGGGGTTGAGACCGGGCTGATCCGCGAGCTGATCGTGTCAGACGGCGGATCAACCGACGCAACCGCGCAGATTGCCGATGAGGTCGGGGCGCTCTGGTGCGAGGGGACTGCATCACGCGGCGGGCAGCTGCGGCGCGGCGCTGGGATGGCACAAGGGGACTGGCTGCTGTTTTTGCATGCCGATACCGGATTGCCTGCGGAATGGGCCGGGGCAGTGCAGGCACAGATGGAGGATGGCAGGCCGGGCTATTTTCGCCTCGCCTTCGACGCGCGCGGCGCCCCGCCGCGCATTGTTGCGGGTTGGGCAAACCTGCGTTCGCGTCTGGCTCATCTGCCCTACGGCGATCAGGGCCTGTTGATTAGCCGGGCCGAGTATGACGCAGCAGGCGGCTATGACGACATCCCGCTGATGGAGGATGTGGCGATGGCACGCCGTCTGGGTCCGCGGTTGTGTATGATGCCAATGGCTGTGCAGACAGGCGCGGCGCGGTATCTGCGGGGTGGCTGGGCGCGGCGCGGCGCGCGAAACCTGTGGTTACTGGTGCGCTATCTGGCTGGGGCTGACCCCGAGAATCTGCGCAGGCGCTACTGACGCTGGGATGCCGGCGAATGTTCGCATTATCTGCCCTGCCCGCTTGCCTCGGCGCGCGGGCCGCGTTAATCAGGCACGGTCCGAGCGGGCGTTGTGTAATGGTAAGACCTCAGCCTTCCAAGCTGATGACGCGGGTTCGATTCCCGCCGCCCGCTCCAGAAATTTCCTAGATATTCAGGCCCGCACACTGGGCCGCACGAATTTAAGCGTGCGGCGCTCAGCGCGAGCGTAGGCCTCACGTCGCGTTTTGCGCCGACACCTCTACAGCGTGCAGGAACGACTTGGCGGATGAACTGGCAGATAGCAGCAGAAATGTATCCTCGCCCGTGCGCGCGACAATGGCACCCATATGCTCCATCACGGTGCGCGCAACCGCATTAACCGCGAACGCATTTGGGTGCAGGTCCACCGGGCAAATCCGCTCTAGTGCGCGGCGCGCGCCGGGGCCGGATATTTGCAGTGCGCACCAACCGTCTGTCTGGTCAGTGGTGTAGGCGGCGCCCTTCAGCTTGGCCGCGATCTGCGGCTCCGCATCAGGCGTGGCACTGGGGAACAGAACGAATGCCTGATCGACCGCAAGTCGCATGATCGACGATGTCTTGTCCTTGGCAACATTCGACATCCCGACCTCGGGCAGTGCTATGCCAAAGGCGGTCTTGATCGCCTTCTTGGCCGCATCCTCGCCGCCCAGCGGCAAGGCGATGGACACGATGGCAAGATCGGTGGGCGCAATCAGCTGGATATCGCCAAAGCTGCGGTCGTAGCCTGCCAATGGCGGCGCAGAGATGAGGGTGAAATCAGGCACGCAGGCGCTCTCCTTCGGGGTCGATGAAGTGGGCCGAGACGATCTCGACCTCCATCTCGATGTTGTGGACCGGACTGACGGCGCGGACAATCTCGCCCATGCGGGTATCGCCGGACTTGATAAACCCAAGGCCGATGGAATGCTCAAGGCTGGGCGAATACGCCACCGACGTCATCCAGCCCTGATCGTTCGCCATATTCGCCTCATCGCCCTTGTTGATGAAATGCGAACCCGCGATCAGCTTCTGGCTGCGATCTACCGGGCGGAAGCCAACCATTTTCTCTGCATCCTCGCGGTTCATCTCTGGGCGCTCGGAAAGCGTCTTGCCGATGCAGTCCTTTTTCGAGCTGACCATGCGGCCCATGCCGAGGTTATGCGCAGTGATACGCCCGTCCAACTCGTTACCGGCTGCGTGGCCCTTTTCGATCCGCATGACACCCAAGGCCTCAAGGCCATAGGGAGCGGCGTCGAATTCCTCGCCCGCCTTGACCAACGCTTCGATCATCGAGTTGCCATAGCGCGCCGGCACGGCGATCTCATAGGCCAATTCGCCCGAGAAAGAGATGCGGAACAGGCGCGCAGGTGTGCCGCCACAAACGGTGATTTCGCCGCAGGCCATGAAGGGGAACCCCTCATTGGACATGTCCTGCGTGTCATCCACGATCTTGCTCAGCAATTTGCGTGCATTGGGACCGGCGACGGCGAACTGCGCCCACGCGTCGGTCGTCGAGATCAGATGCACATCCATATCGGGCCAGAGGCACTGGCGCGCGAATTCCATCCGGCGGAACACCAGCACCGCGTTGGCGGTGGTGGTGGTCATCACGAAGTGGTTTTCGCCCATCCGTGCGGTTGTGCCATCCTCATAGCAAATGCCATCCTCGCGCAGCATGATGCCATAGCGCACCCGGCCTACTGCCAGCTTGGCAAAGCCGTTGGCATAGACCTTGTTCAGGAATTCGGCAGCGTCCTTGCCCTGAACGTCGATCTTGCCCAACGTGGTCACATCGCAAATGCCGACCGATTGGCGCGTGTTCAGCACCTCGCGGTCGACGCTATCGCGCCAGCCCGCCTCAGAGCCTTTGACGAACCACTGCGCGCGCAGCCAATTACCAACCTCGATGAAGGTCGCGCCATTCGCCTTGGCCCATTCGTGGCTGGGTGTCAGCCGGTAGGGCCGGAAATCTGTGCCGCGCGCCCGGCCTGCCAATGCGCCAATTGGGATCGGCGTGTAGGGCGGGCGAAAGATGGTCGTGCCCGTTTCGGGGATCGACTTGCCGCTGCATTCGGCCATGATCGCCATCGCAGGTATATTCGACGTCTTGCCCTGATCGGTGGCCATGCCGGTAGTCGTATAGCGTTTGAGATGCTCGACCGAGCGGAAGCCCTCTTGGTGCGATTGCTTGATGTCCTTGACGGTCACGTCGTTTTGCAGATCGACCCAAGCGCGCGTCTTGCCGGATGCGATATGCCACTTCGGCGCGCCTTCGTACGCCTCGTCCTCAGCTTTGGGCGCCGCCTTGCGCGAGGCAGTAAAGCCAAGATCCTTCACTTGCGCATTGGCGGCCTCGCGCCCCTCGGCCAGTGCCGCAGCCAGCGTCAACTGGCCATTCGCAGCACCGGCAACGACCATGCCCTGCGGCAGATCGCGTCCCGGCACAAACGCTGAGATGTCGTCATTCCAGACGGGGCGGCCCCGCTGGTGGCAGGTAAGATGCACCGCCGGGTTCCAACCGCCCGAAACGGCAAGGCAATCGACGTCGATCATCTGGCCATCAGTCAGTGTGATCCGCTTGAGCGCGCTGCGGCCCGACGTGTCGACCACGCCCGCGCCGCGCACATGGCGCGCGCCTGGTACGTCGCACACCGCAGGGGCATCGCGTGTGTCGATAATCGCGCGCACCTCGACGCCTTTAGCGGCCAAGTCGGCGGCCGTACGCCAGCCATCGTCGTTATTCGTCAGGACTGCAACGCGCTGGCCCGGCGTGACGCCATAGCGGTTAACATAGGTGCGCACGGCGCCGGCCAGCATGATGCCGGGGCGGTCGTTGTTGCCGAATGCAATGGGCCGTTCAATTGCGCCCGCAGCCAGAACCGCGCGCTTGGAATAGATCCGCCAAAGTATCTGGCGCGGCTTGCCGCCTGCGCCGGGCAGGTGATCGGTGCGCCGCTCCAGCGCGCCATAAATACCGTGGTCGTAGGCGCCATAGATCGTGGTGCGCGTCATAAGACGCACATTGTCCATGGAGGCCAACTCAGCCACGGTCTGCGCGGCCCAATCGGCGCCGGCCATGCCGTCAACCTCTAGCGTTTCGGCATTCAGCCGCCCGCCGGGGGCGAAATCCTCATCAGCGAGGATCACACGTGCGCCAGAGCGCGCAGCAGCCAGAGCAGCGACAAGGCCCGAAGGACCCGCGCCGATGACCAGCAGATCACAGTGCAAGAAGCCCTTGTCGTAGGTATCGGGATCCTCCTGCATCGACAGGCGGCCAAGGCCGGCAGAGTGGCGAATGGCGGGCTCATACAGCTTTTCCCAGAACGCCTTGGGCCACATGAATGTCTTGTAATAGAACCCAGCGCTGAGAAATGGCGACAACAGGTCGGTGACGGCCATCATGTCAAATCCCAGCGGCCCGCGATGGTTCTGGCTGGTGGCGGCAAGTCCGTCGAATAACTCGGCCACGGTGGCGCGGGTGTTCGGCTCCTGCGCGGCGCCGGTGCGTAGCTGGACGAGCGCGTTCGGCTCCTCACTGCCGGCGGTGAAAATTCCGCGCGGGCGATGGTATTTGAACGAGCGCCCGACCAAGACTTGACCATTGGCAAGAAGGGCCGAGGCGAGCGTATCGCCCGCATGACCCTGCATGGTCTTGCCGTTGAACGTGAAATCCAGCGATTGCGAACGGTCGATAAGGCCGCCTTTGATACGATTGATCTGGCTCATTTGCTGCGCCCTCTCGCGCGGGCCACGTTTCGGGCCATTTCGACGTCGGTAATCTCGTGGGTAAGGGTATCGCGGGTGACAACCAGCCAGCTGCGATCGCCCTGCTCGTGATACCACAGCTCCTGCATCTTGCCGGCGATGTTGTCGCGCAGGTAGCCGTATTCATAGAATTTATCGGCCGCATCCTCGTCCTGCCAATCGGGGCGGTCGATCAGGGCGGCGTCGCCCAGATAGATGAATTCGGCGGCGTCGCGCGGGCCCAGAAGGGGGTGGTCGATGATCATGTGTTCACCTCGAAATGTCCCGCAGCAGGGGCGGATTGAAAGCGGCGCGTATCGGCGCGGCGCTGGGCCTCTGGCACGGGCAGGATTTGGGTATTTTTACCAAGAAAAAGCATGGAGCCTCTCAATGCAGATTAGGCTGATTGCCCTGCCCTTTTTCGTCGATCATATGGCCGCGCCGGAACCGGTCGAGGCGCATTTCGGTAGCGACGGGATGGGGCGTGTCCTTGGCCAGCAGGTGGGCGTAGCACCAGCCGGAGGCCGGCGTCGCCTTGAACCCGCCATAGCACCAGCCGCCGTTGAAATAGAGACCGCCGATATCCGTCTTGTCGATGAAGGGCGAGCCGTCCATCGACATATCCATGATGCCGCCCCAACTGCGCAAGAGGCGCGCGCGACCGATCATCGGCATGATCGCCATGCCGCCCTCGGCGACGTCTTCGACCACGGGCAGGTTGCCGCGCTGGGCGTAGGAGTTGTAGCCATCCAGATCGCCGCCAAAGACCAAGCCGCCCTTGTCGGACTGGCTGACATAGAAATGGCCCGCG
>JAGXGX010000028.1 GCA_024636515.1 Roseovarius sp. | reverse complement strand
CGGTCATGGTCGCGAGGATCACACCCTCAGGATCGCGCAGCGCGATGTCCTGGCCCAGCTCAAGTTTGCCCGCAAACTCCTCCGCCACATCCAGCGTGATCGGCATCGGCCACAGCGCGCCCGAGGTCAGGCGCATATCGCTGACCACGCCGTCATAATCGGCCTCGCTCATGAACCCCTTCAGCGGATTGAACCCGCCATTCATCAACAGCTCCAGATCGCAGACCTGCCGCGCCGTCAGATCGTGACTGACCAGCTCCGCCGCCTCCAGCTTCAGCTTCTGCGAAGACTCGTGGCTGACGTATAGTTCCGGGATGGGGGTCATCATCTGAGCGGTCATGTTGTTTCCTTTTGAGGGGCGCTGTAGGGCGGCATCACGCTTTTATAGCGTGGGATTTAAGCATCTCATAATACGGCAGGTGATGGTCCAAATAGTCCTGCGCGCGCGGATGCTCTTTTACCAGTGCGGCGAATTTGCGCTTTTTCTCGGCGATTTCTTTGTCGGTTATGGGCGCGATCCCGGTGGAGGCAGACGCTGTTCCGTGCCATTCGCCGACCTGTTTCCAGTCGCCCGGTTGTTCGTCCTGCCAAGAGAATGCGTGATCCGCAGGCGGCAGGCCGATCGCCCGCCACAATGCGCCGATTGTGCCGGCCGTATCGCCGCGCACATCCTCGGCGCAGATCACCGGCGCGTTTATGCCCCGCTCGACCAGAGCGTTAAAATGGTTCGCCTGCGCCTCCAGCCCGATCTCCTCAAGCGTCGCGTCTGGGTCCAGCTTGAAGTAAGAGGTAATCGACGCGACGGGATCGCGGATGAGAAAGCAGTTGACCAGAGCGTCTGACAGCGCGGCATCATCCATGATGCGCGGCATCACGTAATAGCTCATATCCTTGATAAAAACCGGGCCATGTGCGCTACGCTCCAGCAGCATAGCGCGCACGTCCTCGTAGGAAATCGGGCGGTCCGCCTCGGCCTCGAAATGTGGCATCTGGCGGACCTGCCTATGCAGGTAATAGTCGTACATAAACGGCTCGTGATGGCAGTCCAGATCGCCGCGTTCACGCATGACCCGTTCCATCGCGGTCGACATTGATCGTGGGTGCGACCAGAGGGCGTAGATAGGGTACATGGGGCTCTCCTTAGCAAGGCGGTGGCAGTGTGGCGCCGCGTAGCAGTAGGATATTTCAGGAACGGTCCGCGCGTAACGGTGCCCTTAGGCACTATTCAGGCGACGCGCCGTCGCGTTAGACTTGAATGCTGTGACACGCGCCGTAGGATGCCCGTCGACAGCAACGGTAGCAAACCACGCGCTTGCGCTATAGAAAACGATTAAGGGTGCGTTCCGGGTCATATGCCGGGACCGCTGCACCGAAAACCGCCAAGGGACCGCAAACAGGCCCCACCAAACAAAAAACGATCCAACAAGGAGAATACTATGAAATCGATACGAACCCTGACCGCCCTGCTGCTGGCAGGCACGTCAACTATCGGCATGGCAAGCGCCGCCGAAATGGGCGCCACGGACGAGCCGATCAAACTGGCAATCAACGAATGGACCGGCCAGCATATCTCGACCCATATCGCGGGGGATATTCTGGAGAGCATGGGCTACACGGTGGAATATGTCACAGTCGGCAATTTTCCGCAGCACACCGCGCTGGGCGAAGGCGATCTGTCTGCCTCGCTTGAGGTTTGGCTGAACAACGCGGGCGAGATTTATCCCAAGATGAAGGAAGCCGGCAAGACTGTCGACATCGGTACGCTGGGCCTAAAGACGCGCGAAGGATGGATGTACCCCATCCACATGGAAGAGACCTGCCCCGGCCTGCCCGATTGGAAGGCGCTGATTGAGTGCAAGGAGGCACTGGTCACAGCCGAGACGTTCCCTGATGGCCGCATCCTGTCCTACCCCGCCGATTGGGGCACACGTTCGGCCGATATCATCGCCGCGCTGGACATTGATTACAAAGCCGTCCCAGCCGGATCCGAAGGCGCGCTGGTGGCCGAGCTGAAATCGGCGGCAACCCGCAAGACACCGCTGGTCATGATGTTCTGGTCGCCGCATTGGGTGTTTGCCGATGTCGAGGCCGGCTGGGTTGATCTGCCTGCGTACGAGCCTGCCTGCGACACTGATCCGGCATGGGGCCCGAACCCGAACGCCACCGGCGATTGCGGCGTTGAGCAGCCCATAACGATGAAGGTTGCATGGTCCGGCTTTGAGGAAAAATGGCCGGCGGCTTATGCCTTCCTTGAGGCGTTCCAGATGAACACGCCCGATCAGGAACAGATGATGAAGGCCATCGACCAGGACGGCGCCAAGATTGATGATATCGTCAGCGCCTATGTTGAAAAGACCAAGGACACTTGGACGCCTTGGGTCGAAGCGGCCACCCAGTAAACTAGATGGCGCGCGGCCTGCGTTGATGCGCGGGCCGCGCCCCTATTTACCAAATTCCTCCGATATTTCTGGAGCGCGCGATGCCCAAATCCTCTGACGCCGCAGCAGCAGGCGCTGCGCCGAAGAAGGCCAAGCTATCGGTACGGAACCTGTGGAAGGTATACGGCGACGATCCCGGCGGCGTCACTTCGGGCGATTTCAATGGTATGACGCTAGACCAGCAGCTGGCGCATGTGCGCGCTGCCGATCATTTCGTTGCCGCCGCCAATGTCAGCTTTGACGTTCCGGAGGGCGAGATATTCGTCATCATGGGCCTGTCTGGGTCCGGCAAGTCCACGGTGCTGCGCTGCATCTCCCGGCTGGTTGATCCAACTATGGGCGAGGTGTTTCTGGACGGGGACGATCTGCTAAAGGCAAACGCGCGCGCGTTGATCGAGCTGCGCCGACGCAAGATGGGCATGGTGTTTCAGGATTTCGGCCTGTTGCCGCATCTGGATGTGGTGCAGAACGTCGCCTTTCCGCTAAAGGCGCAGCGCCGCCCGCGAGAGGAGCGGCGCGCCCATGCCCGAGAAATGATCGAGCTGGTGGGCCTCAAAGGCAAAGAAAGCGCCTATCCGCACGAGTTGTCTGGTGGCCAGCAGCAGCGCGTCGGCATCGCGCGCAGCCTCGCCGCAAACCCCGAGCTATGGTTTCTGGACGAGCCGTTCTCCGCGCTGGACCCGCTGATCCGCAGCCAGATGCAGGACGAGTTCCTGCGCCTGCAAAAGCAGCTGTCCAAGACCATCGTTTTCGTCACGCACGACTTTCTGGAGGCGCTGAAACTGGCCGACAAGATCTGCATTATGAAGGACGGCCAGATTGTGCAGATCGGCACCCCCGCCGAGATCGTCCTGCATCCCGCCGACGCCTATGTGCGCGAGTTCATCGGCGACGTGCCACTGGCCAATGTGCTAGCCGCCGAGGATGTGATGGGCCCCGCACATGACGACGGCAAAGACCACCCGCAGGTCCCGCGCCGCACCATTCTGGACGAGGCGATCAAGCTATTTGACGACCATACCGTGACTGTCGATGTGATCGACGACGCGGGCCGCGTCATCGGCGCGTTGGACCCACTAACAGTGATACGCTCGCTTTATCACGACGACGTCGTCGCCGACATATGAGCCGCGCCGCCAAACGCACGCTGCGCTCGGCCCAGATGGCATGGCCATGGCTGGCCCTGATCGCCGCGACCGCAATTCTGGTACTGATGCGAAACAGCACTCCGGCCATTGTCGGATACCCGGATGGCTGGACCATACCGCTGGCCGAGTGGACCAACATTGCCGCTGACTGGTTCATTGAGCGCGCGCAGCCGTTTTTCCGCGCCATCGGGCGCGGCTTGGATGCCGCATTCTCGCTGATGCAAATCATCCTGACCGATCTGCCATGGCTGGCGGTTTGCGCCATCGTCGCGCTGGTCGCATGGCAGGGCGGGGGCCGCAGGCTGGCGATCATTGCGGTCATCGGGCTGCTCTACATCCTGATTTCGGGCTATTGGATACCGGCGATGAACACGCTGTCACTGGTCTTTGTCGCGCTGCCGCTTGCGGTAGGTCTGGGCTTTGGCTTGGGCTATTTGGGCTATCGCTCAGCTAAGGCGCGCGTGATTATTATGCCTCTGCTGGACCTAATGCAGACGGTCCCGGCGTTCGCATATCTCATCCCAATCCTGCTCCTCTTTGGCTTTGGCCCTGTGGTGGGGTTGGTGGCCAGCGTAATATTTGCCGCCCCCCCAATGGTGCGCAACACGGTGCTGGGTTTTCAATCCATCCCGCCTGCCATATTGGAGAGCGCGCGCATGTCCGGTCTGACCGGCTGGCAGCGGTTCCGCTGGGCCGAGTTGCCGACGGCGATGCGCCAGATGCTGATCGGCATTAATCAGACCACTATGGCGACGCTGTCGATGGTCATCATCGCCGCGATCATCGGCGGCTTTGAGGATATCGGCTGGGAGGTGCTGTCGTCCATGCGCAAAGCGCAATTCGGCCAAAGCCTGATGTCCGGCCTCGTCATCGTTGTCATGGCGATCCTGCTGGACCGGATCACCGCCGCCTTTGCCGCACGTCAATTGCCGACTGCCAGTTTTGAGGGGCTGCCACCGCTGCGTTTCTTTGGACTGCTGGCCATCGTGGCGGTAGTGGCCATCGCCGCAGGCTACGCAGTGCCGGGCCTCTGGATCTGGCCGGAATGGGTCGTCTGGTCGCCCGCGCAGGACATCAACGGCGCGGTGGACGATTTCCTGATCCGCTATGGCGGCGCGATGGATTCGCTAAAGAACGGCGCGCTCTACTACGTGCTACTGCCGGTCAAGATCGGGCTGGAGCGGGCGATCGTCCCGTTCACTTGGGGCGTAACCTTCGCGCCCGGTGCCAAGGTAGCCTACTGGGCCGTCGCGGCACTGGCCTGCCTCGCGGGCTTTGCCACGGGCAAGTGGCGGGCGGGCATCGCCGTCGTGATCGGCATGGCCTTTGTCTATTTCGGGGCGACCGGCCTGCCATGGCTGTCGGTGCTGGGCTTTGCCACGCTCTTGGCGTGGCAACTGGGCGGTTGGAAACTAGCCGCGTTCGTCGGGGGCAGCACTGCGTTCCTCTTGGTCAACGGTATCTGGTCGCAGGCTATGCTGTCGGTCTATCTATGCTCGGTCGCGGTGTTCACCTGTATCCTGCTGGGCGGCCTATTGGGCATCTGGGGCGCATCGTCGAAATGGGTGTCGGGCGCGATCAGGCCCGTCAACGATATGCTGCAGACCTTGCCTCAATTCGTGCTGCTGATCCCGGCCTTGATGCTGTTTCAGGTGGGTGATTTCACCGCCCTGCTGGCCATAGTCGCCTATGCGATCGTGCCGATGATCCGCTATACCGAGTTTGGTTTGCGATCCGTTTCGCCCACGTTGATAGACGCGGGCATCTCCAGCGGATGCTCCCCTTGGCAGCTGTTCTGGCAGGTGCGCCTGCCGCAGGCGATGCCGCAGATATTGGTCGGGCTAAACCAAACGGTGCTTTATGCGCTGGGGATGTTGGTGATCGCGGCGCTGGTTGGCACCACCGGGCTGGGGCAGCTGATCTTTCTGGCGCTGGGGCGCGCGGATGCAGGCGCGGGGCTGGTCGCAGGCCTTGGCATGGCGCTGCTAGCGATGATCGTGGACCGGATATTGCAGGCTGTAATGCGGCGCCGGCTTTAGCCGCTAGCCGCCACGGCGTTGATGTACCGCTTTAGCAAATCACGCTCGCCGCGCACATCCAGCTTGGCATAGATCCGGCGCTTGTGATTCTTGACGTTGCCCACCGACAGGGCCAGCGCCGCAGCGATATCGGCGTTGCCCATCCCCTTTAACGTGGCCTCGACGATATCGCGCTCGCGCGGGGTCAGGCCCAACTGGGCAATCCAGTTGCGCGGGCCATGCGGGCGCGGCGCAGCGCCTGCGCTCTGCCGCGCCAAGGTTGAGCGATAGTCGTCGGGTCCGGGTGCCGCATCGACATTGCGAGTCGGCGCAAGGTCTGGCTGCGCCTGCGCGCTCCATTCATTGGTGAACCAAATCGTCGCGCCTGTGTCGCTCGTCAGGCGCGGCGGGCTGCCCAGCGAGGGCGAGTCGCCCCTTACGGTACCGCCCTCCTGCCCCAACAGCGCCCGGATATGCACCCGGTAGAGCGCGGCACCCGCATCGAACACCTGCCGCACATCCTGTACCTCGCCGGGCGTGAACAGCCGCTGGCGATTGTTATAGAAAAACGCGACGGAATCGCGGCCTACGGCGGGCATAAACACTCCGATCTCGTCCCGCACGCCAATCTGGGGCAGGAAATCATCTGTATAGGTCCGATACCGACTGCGCGAAAACGCAATATCCTGAAGCCAGACAACCCCCGGCTCCTCGGCGCTGCGCCAATGCTCGATATACGGGTCGGCATCGACGAATTTCGACAAATACAGCTCGGCCATATGCGACGGGAAGGTATGCGAATGGATCAGGAAGCGTGGCTTATCGCTGACCGAATAGCGCGCCATCGTGATAAAGTCATACTCCAGCGCGCCGCCGATCGCATCGGCCAGATGCTTCTCAAACCGCTCGGTGCCGACCGCATCCATCGCGGCGGGCAGGGCGGCCAGAAAACCGGATGGGGGCATGACAGGGCTCTTTCGTGCAGGACGGCGCGGGTATCACCCTAGACTGCGCCGCCACGCTTTACTGCCCTTTTCGGCGTTAGGTTTTCAGAGAGGTAAACGCTGCATCCAGTCCTTCCGCCACGCCCTCCACATCCTCCATCGACAGGCACATGGGCGGCACGATGCGCAGCACCGATTGGTACGGTCCCGATTTGGACAGGATCAGCCCCGCATCGCGGCATGCCTCAAACACGGTGGCGGTCGCGGCCTTGTCAGGCGCTTTGGTCTTGCGATCCTTGACGATCTCGACCGCCAGCATCAGGCCGCGCCCGCGCACGTCACCAATCGAGGGGTGCGTCTCTTGCAAATCGCGCAAGCGGCCCAGCAGCGCACTGCCGACATCCTTGGCGTTTTGCTGCACCTTGTCCTCGGCGATCACTTGCAGGACTGCGCGCCCAGCCGCGCAGCAAGTCGGGTTCGCGCCGTAGGTGTGGAACATGAACTTCTCGGCCATCGGCTCGGCCACATGCTTGCGCGCGACAACCGCGCCAAGGGGGAAGCCGTTGCCGATGCCCTTCGCCATGACCACGATGTCGGGGATGGCCTCGTCCGCCTCAAAGCCCCACATATGATCCCCGGTACGGCCAAAACCGGACTGCACCTCATCCGCGATATATAGCCCGCCCGCCGCGCGCACCCTTTCGGCGGCGCCGGTTAGATAGCCGGGGGGCATCGCGATGATTCCGCCGTAACCCTGCACAGGCTCAATGAACATGCCAGCGATGCGGCCAGTGGTGGCGCTCTGAATTGTGCGCTCAATCTCGTCCAGATAGGGCTGCGTCGTCGCACCAAAAATGCCGCGATACTGGTTCGGCTCGGCCACGAAGGCGACATTGCCGGGCATGCCGGGATGCCGCCAACCCGCGATGCCGGTGATTGATTGCGCGGCTGCCGTCGGCCCGTGATAGGCGGTGCGCAGCGCCAGCAGGTCGAGGTTGCCCGTATAGGTGCGTGCCATGGTCATCGCCAGATCGATGGCCTCAGAGCCAGAGTTCGTAAAATGGACGACCCATTCGATATCACCGTTCGGCCCTTTGGGCATGGTTGCCGCCAGTTCCTCGGCGAAATGTGCAGGCACGGGGTGGTAGAACATGGTGGTGCAATGAGTCAATTCCTGCGCTTGGCTCATAGCCGCTTCGACGACGCTTGGGTGCGAATGACCTACAGAAATGCACAGGTTCATGCCCAGAAGGTCGGTATATTTTCGCCCCTCCACATCCCAGAGGTACTGCATCTGGCCCTTTTTAAAGACCAGCGGCTCACGAAATGGCACAAATTTTTTCAGAGACGCCGCGTAGTAGGCGTCGCGGCGGGCGGCGGTATCATCGGTGGTCCAGTCGGTGTGCAGCATCTGTCAGCCTTTCAGTCTGGTGTTTTCCGGATCGAACGGGGGCCGGTCCAGCACATGCGCGGCGCAGGCGCGGCCCAGTATTTCAACGCTGACGCCCTCGCGCGCATTGCGGTCGCGCAGATACGCCAGCGCCAGTGTTTTGCCGGTACGGTGGCCATGCGCACCCGAGGTCACGACGCCGACGACCCGGCCATTCTGGTGGACCGAATGGGCATAGAACGGATCGAAGCCTTGTGTATCCACCTCAAGCAGCACCATGTCCCAGCGGGCCGGATCATCCATCCGCCGTGCCAGCGCATCCTGCCCGGCAAAGGCGTGCCCGTCCATTTTTATCATCGCGCTCATGCCACTCTCATGCGGGGTCCGCTCGGTCGTCAGGTCACTGCCCCAGCCGCGATAGCCCTTTTCCAGCCGCATGGAGTTGGCAGCGAAGGCACCATAAAACCCTATACCATGCGCTTGCCCTGCTGACTCCAGCGCGAGGAAAACGTGAGCCATATCCGCAGCGGCGATATGCAATTCCCAGCCCAGCTCGCCAATATAGGACACGCGGAGGGCGCGGGCGGGCTTACCTGCGACCTGAATGGTCTGCGCGGTTAGCCAAGGGAAGGCGGCCAGGTCAGCGCCCGTAACCTGCGCCAGCACGTCGCGTGATTTCGGCCCCATCAGGCCGATAACGCCGAACGCCTCGGTGACGTTCGTCAGCGTCACATCAAGCCCCTCGGCATGGACGCGCAGCAGGTCCAGATCCATCTCCTCCGCTGCGGCGGCAGATGTCAGATAGGCGTGATTATCGGCCAGCATCGTGACGCTGAATTCTGCCTGTGTTCCGCCCGCGGGCGTCAGCGCATGGGTCAGGCCGATGCGGCCTGTGCGGGGCGCGCGATTGGCACCAAGCGTGTCGACGAACACCCGAGCGTCCGGGCCGATCACGTCGAATTTTGAGAATACGGACAAATCGGCCAATGCCGCGCGCGACGTTGCGGCCTCGACCTCTGCCGCGACCGCAGCAAACCAATTCGGTCGGCGAAAGCTGTGGGTGGCCACATCGCCAGCCACGGTTGAGAACCAATTGGGCCGCTCCCACCCGTAGGCCGCGCCCATCACTGCGCCGCGCTCCAGCATCAAGTCATGCAGAGGCGACAGGCGCTTGCCACGTGCGGCGGGACGCTCCTCAAATGGGTAGTGAACACCGAATTGAAGGCCGAAGCATTCGATAGCTTTCTCCACGCGGTAGTCGCGGTCGGCCCAGTTGCCAAAGCGGCGGCTGTCGATCGCCAGCGCATCCATAGGCGGCGCGCCATGCGTCATCCAATGCGCCAGAAACCAGCCGGCGCCGCCGCCCTCCATCACACCCATGGAAGACCCGGTCAACAGCCATGCACCGGGCAGGCCATGCGCCGGGCCGACCAGCGGATTTGCATCGGGGGTAAAGGTGATCGGCCCGTTCACGACCGACTTGATCCCGCCATGGCCCAGCGCGGGGATCCGGGCCATCGCGGCCTCGATGATATGCTCTACCCGGTCCAGATCGGGCGGCATCAGGTCAGCGCCAAACTCTGGCGGTACGCCGTCGATCGACCATGTCTGCGCCGCCGCCTCATAGGGTCCAAGGATCAGGCCGTCGCGTTCTTGTCTCACGTACCAGCTCTCTTCTGGGTCGCGGATGATTGGCAGTTCGGGCGCACCCGCCTCCTTGCGGGCGGCGACCTCGGGGATCGTATCAGTCACAAGATACTGGTGCAGCATCGGCACCGACGGGATGTTCAGCCCCATCATATGCCCGATTTCCCAGCCCCATGTGCCGGCGGCATTGACGATGTGGCGCGCGCGGATGGTATCCTTGGACGTCTGGACGATCCAATGCGCGCCGTCGCGCTGGACCCCTTGAACCGGCTCATACCGGCGGAAGGTGGCGCCACCCTGCGACGCGACCTGCGCCATCGCATTGGTCGCCAGCGTGGGGTCAACGTGGCCATCATCCGGCTCATAGATACCGCCGAGCAGGCCGTCCAGAGTGGCCAGCGGGTGCAACTCCGCGATCCGCTCGGGCGTCAGTATTTCCAGTGGATAGCCTGTGAATTTCGACAGACCCGCAACATGGGCAAACTCGTCCATCCGGTCGGGATTGCGCGTTATCCGCATCGCGCCCGAAGGGTGAAAGCCGACGTTCTGGCCTGTCTCGCCAGGCAAGATGTCACGGTAGAGACGCACGGACGTCGCCCGCAATTCCTGCACCGTGGCGTTATGCGCGAAATGCGTGCACAGCCCCGCTGCGTGCCAGGTGGAGCCGTGGGTGAGGTCATTCTTCTCGACCAGAACGACGCCCTCCCACCCGGCCTTGACCAGATGGTAGGCCAGCGACACGCCCATGACGCCGCCGCCAATTATCAGAACTTCTGCATCCGTCATCCCCGCATCCTTTCGCCCTTGGGATCGAAGGGCGGCGCGGTGAGCGCGACTGCGGAGTACATCTGCCCCGCCACCTCAATCTGGAATTGTCTGTTTGCTGTGGCTGCCAGCTTCTCGCCCGGCGCTATGTCGATCATGGCGAAGGCGAGCGTCAGCCCAGTGCGCGCGCCCTTGGCGCCAGAGGTTGTTAGGCCAATCACGCGGCCTGCGTCCCACACCGGCTCATCATGCAGGATCAACGGCGCGCCCTCGACCTGCATCAGTACCATACGGCGCGAGGTGCCTGCCTTTCGCTGTGCCTCCAGCGCGGGTTTGCCTAGAAAATCCTTGGTCCAGTCAATGGCAAAGCCAAGGCCCGCCTCTAGCGGCGTCACCTCTGGCCCCAGATCGTGGCCCCAATGCTTGAACCCCTTCTCGATACGGCAGGCGTCCAGCGCGTAATGCCCCATCGGCTGCGCGCCAGAGCTGTGCAGTGCCTCCCATACCGGCGCGCCGTGCGCGGCTGGGATGCTAAGCTCCCACCCCAATTCACCGACAAAGCTGACCCGCGTGGCGCGGCAGTGCTGACCGGCGATGGTAACCTCGCGCGAAGTGGAGAATGGAAAATCGGCGAAGTCATCCGGCGACAGCGCGGTCAGCATATCGCGGCTGCCTGCGCCCATGACGCCGATGACGACCTCGTCCTCGGTCCGGTCGGTGATTTGCACATCCATCCCCACCGCATGACGGCGCAGGTATGCCGCATCACGCGCGCGCGTCGCCGCGCCCGAGGTCAGACGGAACGCTCGCGCGCCTGTCCGGGTCACGGTCACGTCGCCCTCAATCCCGCCCTTGGCATTCATCAGCGGGGTGTAGACGGCGCGGCCCACTGCAACATCCATCTGCGCGGCTGCGATATGGTTCAACAGGGCCGCTGCATCCGGGCCGGTGATGTCGAATTTGCCGAAGGGCGACAGATCCAGCAGGACAGTGCCGTGCTGCATGATCGCCGCCTCGCGCTCGGCGATCGGCTGCCAATGTTGCGCGCCGACCGAATAGGGCAGATCGCGTTCGACCTTGTCCCGCGCATACCACAGCCCGCGCTCCCACCCGGCGGTCAGGCCGAACACGGCGCCCGCGCCCGCCCATTGTGCGTGCAGCGCGGATTTGCGCAAGCCGCGCCCGGCCTTGGGCTGCTTATAGGGCCAGTGGAGCGTGAATTGATCGGCTACAGCCTCGGCCATGCGGTCGTTCATATGCGCATCACTGGCGGTGGCGGGATCGACGCGGGCGATGTCGACCTCCCAAAGGTCCATGGGCGCCTCGCCGTCGATCATCCAATCGGCCAAAGCCCGGCCAACACCCGCCGACGACATGATACCGACCGAGTTCATGCCCGCCGCAACGTAGAGGCCATCGACCTGCGGCGTCTGCCCGATCAGCGGGCGGGTGTCGGCGGTGAAGCTCTCTGGCCCGTTCATGAAATGCGCGATCCCGGCGGTTTCCAGTTGAGGGATCAGCGCCAGAGCGGCCTCCATAAAGGGGGTGAACTGATCCCAATCTTCGGCCAGTTCCAAAAAGGGGCGGTCGCCCTCGGGGCCGAAGGCATCCCAGCATTTTGCATCCGGCTCGAACCCGCCGATCACCAGCTTGCCCGCGTCGCCCTTGATATAGATGCCGCGATCCAGATCGCGCACGACGGGAAAGGGCTGCGCGAGGCCGGGCATGGCTTCGGTCACGACATACATATGCTCGACCGCTTGCAGGGGCAGCGCCACGCCTGCCGTCTGGGCCAGCCGTTTCGACCATGCCCCGGCGCAAATTGCGACGCGGTCTGCCTCGATAACTGACCCATCCGCCAATCGCACGCCGGTGATCTGCGTGCCTGCCGTTTGCAATCCGGCCACGTCCACATTCTCGCGGATCTCAACGCCTGCTGCCTTGGCACCGCGCGCGTAGGCCATGCAAAGATCGACGGGGTTGACGCTGGCATCCTCGGCCACCGACATCGCCCCGATCAGGCCATCCGTCGCAAGATCCGGCATCTGCTGCGCCAACTTACCGATGTTGATCATCTGAGGCGTCAGACCAAAATGGCGGCCTAGCGCCGCAATGCGGTGCAGCTCGTCCATTCGTGCGGGATCGCGCGCAAGCCAGTAGCCCCCAGTGCGGCGGTATCCGGTGTCCTGCCCCGTCTGCGCGCCCAGCTGCGGAAATAGCTCGCCCGCATACATCGCCAGCCGCGTCATGTTGGGCGTCGCGCGCAGCGGCCCGACGATACCGGCAGCGTGCCATGAGGTGCCAGAAGTCAGCTGATTGCGCTCCAGCAGCAGCACCTCCTGCTCCCCCCGCTGGCCGAGGTGGTAGGCAAGGCTGAGGCCGATAGCGCCCCCGCCGATGATGATCGTTCGGTGCATGTCAGTAGTAATTCGCATCAGGTTTCTCGGCCTTGCGGCGGGCGATGTATGCGCAAATCTCCTCATCAATCGCGGGATCGAGGCCCGGATCGACGTAGCGGTCCAGCGTGTCCTTCCACAGCAGATTTGCGCGCTGCGCGGCATCAAGGCTACCGTCGGCGCTCCACTGTTCGAACGAGTTGTTATCCGGCGTATCGGGGCGGAAAAATGCAGTTAGAAAATTGGCCTGCGTGTGATCAGCGCCGAGGAAATGCTTGCCCGGACCAGTCTGCGCTATGGCGTCCATCGCCTGCGCGTTCTCGCTCAGGTCGATCCCGTCAAAGAAGCGCGCAACCTTGCCGCAGATATCGGCGTCCAGCATGGTTTTCTCGAACCCTGTAACCAACCCGCCTTCTAGCCAGCCGGTGGCGTGGTTGACCACGTTGGCACCCGCGAACATCGACATCATCAGGCCCCATGTCGCCTCTTGTTGGCTCTGGCCGTCGGGCAGTTTGCTAGCCGACAGGGTGCCGACCGTGTGCAGAGGCACGCCAAGACGGCGCGCAAGTTGCCCCGCCGCCAGCACCATCTGCCCGGCCTCAGGCGTGCCGAAAGTGGGCGCGCCGTTCTGCATTGATAGGGTCGAGGCGAAGCTGCCCATCAGGCAGGGCGCGCCCGGCGCAATCAGCTGCACCAGCGCCAAGGTCGCCAGCGCCTCGGCCAATACCTGCGTCATGGTCCCCGCAACGGTGCAAGGGCTCATCGCGCCCGACAGCACCCAAGGCGTGCAAGCGACGGGCTGCCCCGCGCGGGCGTAGGTCTTGAGCGCGCCGGACATGTGGCTGTCCATCACCAAGGGCGCGTTGGTGTTCGACACGCAATAGAGCACGGCGTTGTTCGCGACAAAATCCTCGCCAAACAGAATGCGCGCGATGTCGATAGAGTGGCCTGCCCGCTCGGCCCCGATGAACGCTCCCATGAAGGGGCGATCGGACCAGCGAATGTGACCGTAAAGCATATCCAGATGCCGCTTGTTCGCGGGCAGATCGACAGGCTCGCACACCACGCCGCCGGAATGATGCAGATGCGGGATCGTCTGGTGCAGCTTTACCAGTCGGGTGAAATCATCGTGGGTGGCGTAGCGGCGTCCCTTGTCCAGATCATGCACGAAAGGCGGGCCCCATGACGGGCAGAGCACAGTATTAGCCCCGCCGATACGAACCGAATTTTCCGGGTTACGCGCGGCTTGGGTAAACTCCGCCGGGGCAGTCGCCTGAATGGTCTGGCGGCAGAAGCCGGGGTCGAACCGGACGCGGGTGCCTTGCACGTCGCAGCCCGCATCGCGAAAGATTTGCAGGATCTCGGGATCGTCGTGGAACTCCATGCCAGTATCGCGCAAGATCGCGTCAGCGTTTTGCTCTATCAGCTCCAGACCCTCTTGCGAGAGGATCTCCATACAGCCAATTTTGCGGGTGATGTATGGAATGCGCGGCGCGGTTTCCTGGGCGCGGCGGGCACCACGGCCTTCGCGGCCACCGCTGCGGCGGCGGCGCTCTTTGGGTTCTGCAACAGTCACGGGCGGCCCCTCCTTGGCCGTTACATGGGCCACCTTTGACGGTGTCATTGCAAATTATTTCGCGCAGTATCAATATAACTAATAGTAGTGCGCATATCGGCGAGGCGGGATCATGTCCTTTGACAGCAACATCATTCGGTCGATCGAGGTCTTTGTCGCGCTCGTTGAGACGGGCAAGACAACCGTGGCCGCCGAGGTGATGGGCCTCAGCCAATCAGCGGTGTCCCAGCATCTGGCGCTGCTGGAGCGGACGTTTGACGTGACCATCTTTGACCGTTCGGTCAGGCCGCTTCAGCTGACGCAGGCGGGCACGCTATTTCACCGTCACGCGCTGCGCATCCTTGGCGGGGTCGAGGATCTGGTGGCCGACATGCGCCATCAAGGCGCGCGCCCGATCAGCAATCTGCGCGTCGGTATTCAGGCGTCTATCGCGACCACGCTGACCCCCGATCTGATAGCGCTGGCGCAGGCCGATTTTGGCGTCGAGGATATGACAATCCACGCGGGCCAGAGCAAGGACCACGAGGAGCGGTTGCGCACGCGCAAGGCCGATTTGGTGATCACGTCGGACCCCCTTTATGATCTGGACGGGCTAGAGCGTCACCCGATCATGACCGAGTCGTTTCTGCTGGTCCTACCGCAAAGCTATCGCGGGCCTACCACCAGCATCGGTGAGTTGTTGCAAAACCTGCCGCTGATCCGCTTTGCCGCCACGACCAATGTCGGACGCCTGACCGAGCAGCATCTGCGCAGGCTGAAAGTGCGAACGCCCCGCGTCATTCAGGCGGATCGGTCCAGCATGGTGACCGCGTGCGTTGCGCGCGGCATGGGCTTCACATTTCTGACGCCCAGCCTGCTGATCGACGGGTTTGTTGAGCAGATGCCGCTGAATATCCGGCCCCTGCCGATCACTGGCTTTTCGCGCAGCATCACGTTACTGGCGCGCGACAGGGATCTGGGTAGTTTGCCCACCGCCTTCGCCAAGGCA
The DNA here is from genome assembly GCA_024636515.1 of Roseovarius sp. Lineage (GTDB taxonomy): Bacteria > Pseudomonadota > Alphaproteobacteria > Rhodobacterales > Rhodobacteraceae > Roseovarius. The sequence continues at coordinate 2,406 of JAGXGX010000028.1, read as the reverse complement.
ACCAAGCAGGTGCTTGCGCGGCAAATCGCGCGGCAGATGGGCGAGGCTGGCACAGGCGCGATCCAGTTTGCGCCGGACGAGGGGTAGGCGCTACCCCTCCAGATGCGCCAACCTCAGCGCCGCGCTATCTGCATCCATCAGGTCCAGCACGCGGGGCGGCGTCAGGGGCAGCTCATTCACTTGCTTGCCCGTGGCATTCGCGACCGCGCAGGCGATGGTCGCGCCCACATTCAAGATCGGCACCTCGCCCGCGCCCTTGGTGCCCAGCGGGCCGATGGACGGCGCGCCCTCATACATTTCAAGCTGAATGGGCAGCGTGTCGCCCGCAAGCGGGATCTTGTACGTCTCGAACCCGTCCTGCTCGATCCGGCCATCAGGGCCGATTGTGACCTCCTCATGCAGCGCATAGCCAAGGCCCTGCACGACGCCGCCTTGAACTTGGCCCGCGATGGCGCGCGGATTAATCGCGCGGCCTACATCCTGCACGACGCGGTAATCCAGCACATGAACATGCCCAGTTGCCCGGTCGACCGCTACATCGCAGCTGTGAACTGCAAAGACGGGAATATCTATCGCGTCGATGAAATGCCCGGCGGCGCAGCCCGGCATCGCAGGTGTGCCCGGTGCGGTGAACGCGCCAGTGCCCGACACCGGGCCATGGCGCGCTTCATGTTCGGCGATGACGGTCTGGATCGCGGCGCCTGTACCGGGGCGGCCCTCAATTTCGACCCGTCCGCCTGTCAGCACCAGTTTTGCGGCTGGCGTTTGCAACATCTCGCTGGCGACGCCCAGCAGCTTGGCGCGGACCTCTGCGCAGGCGGCGGCAGACGCGGCGCCGATAGAGACTGTCGTGCGCCCGCCGCCAACGCCCAGATCGCGGCCCGACGCATCGGTATCAGCAGTCTTGACGATGATCTGGTCTGGGTGAATCCCCAGCTCCGCCGCCGCCATCTGGGGCAGCGATTGCATCATTGTGCCAGAGCCAATTTCGACGCCTGCCGTTACCAATGTGGCACTGCCGTCGGCATTCAGGTTCACCGTCGCGGCAGATGGTCCGACAAAGATAAACCACGTGCCGACTGTGGTTGCGCGGCCATACGCATAACGCTCAGGCTCTGCTTGGCTAAGCGGCAGTGCCGCATTCGTGGCCTCCATCCGCTCCAGCATCGGGCGCAGGACATCGCCTTCAAACACCTGCCCCGTTGCGCCCAGCGCGCCGTCCCCGACGACGTGGCGCTTGCGAAATTCCACCGGGTCCATGCCGATGGCGGCGCAAATCTCGTCGGTATGGCGCTCTAGCGCGAAGGTATTATAGACGCCGTTGCAGGCACGAAATGCACCGTTCGGCGGCGTGTTGGTATAGACGGCCTGCGTGGTCAGACGCACCGCGCCCAGCCGGTAATTGCCGCCAAGGGTGTGCGCCGTCATGGTCGAAAGGAACACCTGCTCGCCGCCATACGCGCCGCAATCCATCAGGACGGTACCCTCGCGCGCGACGATTTGGCCATCTGCGGTGACGGCGGAGCGCAGCCTGATCTCAGCGTTTTCGCGGCAAAGACAGGTCAGCATTTCCTCCTCGCGGCTGAGCGCGAGGCTGACAGCCTGCCCCGATTTCTGCGCAAGGATGGCTGCATAAGGCTCGACCGAGCAGTCGAATTTCAGGCCAAAGCCGCCGCCGACGGGCGGCACAGTGACGCGTACCTTCGAGGGCGAAATTCCCAGCGCGGTCGCGGTTACGGCGCGCACTGTCCATGGTGCCTGCGTCGAGGTGATGATGTGGTGGCGCCCATCCTCATAGTTGGCAATTGCCGCGCGCGGCTCGAACGCGACGTGGTTTTGGCGGCCCACGCGATAGCAGCCTTCGACGATGGTCACATCATCGCGGGCAAAGGCGGCGGCGGTGTCGCCGCGCGTGACGCTCGCCTCCCACGCGACATTGCCGCCGCGCTGCGCGCCGGGAACCAGCACCTCGTAATCCTGCCAGTCGGGGTGGACGTCTCTGGCACCGGTCGCCAGCGCCTCGGCCATGGTCAGAACGGGCGCAATCGGCTCGATTAGGGCGACCACTTTGGCCGCCGCGTCCTGCGCCTGCACCAGTGTGTCGGCGGCAATCGCGGCAAGCGGCTCGCCATGATAGCGCACATCATCGCACGCAAAGATCGGATGGTCTGCGATACCGAGGCCATGCAGCCCCGGCGCATCGACGGCTGTTGCGATGGCCCGCACGCCGGGCATGGCGCGCGCGGCGTCCAGATCCAGACGCGTGATCCGACCCGCCGCCACGTCCGACCGAACAAGGACGGCGTGCAGCACGTCCTGCCCCGCCATATCAACGGTGTATTTGGTGCGCCCGCGCAGCTTGTCCGCTGCATCGCGGCGGGGGTAGTCCATCACTGCCTTATGGCT
>JAGXGX010000130.1 GCA_024636515.1 Roseovarius sp. | reverse complement strand
CAGCATCTGGGGATTGCCACGCGCCGCCGCGATGGGCAGAGATACCAACTCGGTCACGCGCATCCCGGTGGCGTAAAGAAGCTCCATCAGGCAGGTGTTGCGGCAGCGATCGCGCGCGTTGCGACCCACTTCGCGGCTGGCGGCCAGCAGGCGGTCGACCTCCTCCTCGCTCAGTGTCTTGGGCAGGCGGGCGTCGCGGCCCGGTCCCTTGATCTGCATCGCTGGATTGTCGGCGCGCAAACGGTCCTCAAACGCAAAGCGGTAGAGCTGCTTGACCGCAGATAGCCGCCGGGCGCGTGTGGATTTGGCCAGACCCTGCGCCTCTAGGTCGACGAGGTAGCGCTCAATATCAGATTGCTGGGCGGTGTCTGGCCCTAGCTTCTTTCGCGTCAGCCACGCGCCGTAATCTGCCAAATCGCGGGCATAAGCCTCCAGCGTGTTGCGCGCCGCGCCCTGCTCGGCGGCCTGCGCCTCGAGAAAGGCGCCGGTCCAATGCGCGGCAGTGCTCATGCGCCGTCCGCCAGTATCAGCACCTGCAACGCCGCGCGCCGGGCAGTATCCTCCAGCCCGACGGCGCGCAACGTGCCAAGCGCGCTGGCCATCTCGCCGGGATCGTCATCGGCGCGGTCAAATTGCAACGCGGCGGACAGGATCGCCTCGCCCAGCTTTCCCTCTGCGATCAGCGCTTCATGTTCGGGCGCGGGAGTGGGCGGATTGGCAAAGGCGTCCGCGATGGCGCGCTCGGTGATGTTGGAGGCCAGCTTAGCGTCCGGCTTGCCGTGCGCCAGACCAGCGAGAAAGGCATTGCCGCCAGCCGCATCCGCCGCCGCCTCATAATCGGGCGACAGCAGGCGGATTTGCGTAGCCAGCGTTTGCGCGTTGGTCGGCAAATCGAGCTGAGCAAGGCGCCCGCCAAAGATGTGCGCGAATGGCACCTCCAGCCCCTCGCTGCGCATCTGCGCCCACGCGGCCGCCAACGCTACGGCACTGGCAGCCGTATTGCGCGCATCCAGCGCGGCATCTAGCGCCTGCACTGCACTGGCGCGGTCCCAGACGCCGCCAGACGCGGCAGGGCGCTGGCGGGTGTAGAGCCCCATCAGGCGGCCCGGCGCCAGTGCGCCCGCGCGCGTCAGCCGCTCGGCCGCCTCAATTTCGGCGCGCCAGCCGGCAGTGCCGCGCAGATCGGCCATCGCAAAGGCTAGTGGCAGGCCGCGCGTCGACAGGGGCGTGCCAATCGCTTCGAACAGGCGAAACTCCAGCGGGGTGGGCGCCGCGCTGGGTGGCGGCACGACTGCCTCCTCGGCCAGCTCGACGTCCAGAAACTGCGCCAGCAGCGCGGCATTGCTGCGCTTTATGGTCCCCAGTGCCGAGCCTGTATCAAACAAGAGCGCGGCCGTGGGCCAATCGCCGGTTAGGGCGCTGCAATAAATCTTTGCGCCGTCATCGTGCATCAGGCCGGGCGCGTTGCGCAGGGCGGTGCACGCCTCGGCCTCGGCCCCGTCCAACAGCGACAAATCAAACCATAGCGCAAACAGCGAAGGCACGTTCGGCCCCGCACGCGCCAGCAACCCCAGCGCCGGATCAACGGCGCCAAAGCGGCGCAGCATATCCACGCGCGTTCGTAAAAAAGCATCCTCGTCGCCGCGCGGCGGATCGGCCTCGGCCAGCAGCAAGGTGTGATAGAGCGCGCCGATCGCAGGCAAGGGCTGCTGGCGCGCGCGGGCCCACAGCGCGTCCAGATCGCGCGCATCGCTCACGGCCCACAGGTTTGCTGGCAGGCCTGTGACGGCAGTTGGCAGGAGGCCGACTGCGCCGCTGGTTGCAGCGCCCAGCGGCGTCATCTGGATGGCGGGAATGCTCACCGCGCCCGCCACCGGCGGCTCACTGATTGCGGGTCGGTTGGGCGATAGGGCGCCAGGCGATTCCTCGCCCAGCCAATCGATGGCCGACAGTGGTCTTGGGCCGATGCCCTGCGCCCAAATGGGCGAGGGAAGCAACATACCCAGCGCGACTAACGCCGCCGCGGCCTGCGCCGCATCAATTCGCATCTAGTATGATGTCTTGGCGAATCTCGCTTTCGGGTGGACGAAAGTCGGCGCCAAAGAACGGGCCGAGATACGCATAGCCGACCAGCGCGATAAACGCGAGGATCGCAAGGTAAAACAACCACTTGAAGAGTCTGAACACGATATGCCTGCCTGCCGGTTTATCTGCGGTACTGCCTGCGGTTTGGTCCGCTTTGACCAACTTATAACTGGCATTCCGGCCAAGATCACGTCATTCAATGCCGTGTTACCGATTTTGGGCGGGGGAGTGCCGAGAGTGGCCGAAAACGCGGCTGGAACCTTGAAGAAAACAGTCGTGCTGGTTGGCATGATGGGCGCGGGCAAAACGGCTGTCGGCAAGGCGCTGGCCGCGCGTTTGAACGTGCCCTTCCGCGATTCCGACGCCGAAATCGAGGAAGCGGCAGCGCGCAGCATCTCTGAAATCTTTGCGCGCGACGGCGAGGCGTTCTTTCGCTGCCGCGAGACGGAGGTGATCAGCCGCCTGCTATCGGCAGACTGTAGCATCCTATCCACCGGGGGCGGGGCATTCCTGCAAGAGCGTAACCGCGCCGTCATCGCGGCCAAGGGCGTGTCGGTCTGGCTGAACGCTGATTTGCCCCTGCTGTGGAGCCGGGTCAAAAACAAGGACACACGGCCATTGCTGCGTACGCCCGATCCGCGTGCGACGCTGCGCGAGCTATATGAGGCGCGGGTGCCGATCTATGCCAAGGCAGATGTCGAGGTTGTCTCGCATACAGGCTACACCGTCGAAACAATGGCGACGCGCGTGATCGAGGCGCTCGAGGGCCGCCCTGATGTATTGGAGAGCGCATGAGCAATATCATCCACGTCCCGCTTGGCACGCGCGCCTATGACGTGCATGTCGGCCCCGGCCTGCTGGCACTTTCCGGTGCGCTGATAGCGCCGCTGCTGCGCCGCTCGCGGGTGGCCGTCATCACCGATGAGGCCGTCGGTGCGCTGCATCTGGACGCCTTGCGCGCCGGGCTGGCCGCAAGCGGGATCGAGATGACCGCACTCGCGCTGCCGCCCGGTGAGGCCACCAAATGCTGGGCACAGTTGGAGCGCACGACCGAATGGTTGCTGGAGGCGCAGGTCGAGCGCGGCGATGTCGTCATCGCCTTCGGCGGCGGCGTGATCGGTGATCTGGTCGGCTTCGCGGCTGCGATTCTCAGGCGCGGGGTGCGCTTTGTTCAGATACCCACCAGTCTCCTTGCGCAGGTCGATAGCTCGGTCGGGGGCAAGACGGGTATCAACTCAAGCCGGGGTAAGAACCTGATCGGCGCGTTTCACCAGCCCAGCCTCGTTTTGGCGGATACGGACATTTTGGAAACGTTGAAATCTCGTGACTTTCTCGCTGGTTACGGCGAGGTCGTAAAGTACGGCCTTCTGGGCGACGCCGCGTTCTTTGACTGGCTTGAAGGCCATGCGCCAGCCATGGCCGCAGGCGATATGGCCGCGCGCATCTACGCTGTTTCCCGCTCTGTCCAGATGAAAGCGGACATCGTCGCGCGCGATGAGACAGAGCAGGGTGACCGCGCCTTGCTAAACCTAGGCCATACCTTCTGCCACGCGCTGGAGGCCGCCACCGGCTACTCTGGCCGCCTGCTCCATGGTGAGGGTGTCGCCATCGGTTGTGCGCTCGCATTTGAGTTGTCGGCGCGTCTTGGCCTTTGCCCGCAGGAAACCCCAAGCCGCGTCCGTGCGCACCTAAAGTGGATGAACATGAAGGTTGATCTATCTGATATCGAAGGGGATTTGCCGGATGCAGATGCCCTGCTAGCGCTCATGGCGCAGGACAAGAAGATGCAGGAGGGTAAGCTGCATTTCGTCCTGGCGCGCAATATCGGCGAGGCGTTCGTAACACCGGATGTCCCGCGCGAGGCTGTGCTTGCGGTGCTGCGGGACGCGCTCGCGTCCCGCTGATCGCCTGCCGTTTTAGCCCAGCTTTACCAGCGCATGACGCTTCTTGCCTGCGCTCAGCTTGATCGGCTGCGCCAAGGCGGCTGTGTCGATCATCAGCCCTGCATCCTCAAGTGGGGCATCGTTCATCCGCGCGCCGTTCTCGGCAATCAGCCGCTTGGCATCCTTGCCAGATTTTGCCAGACCCGCGCGCACGATCAACTGCACGATAGATATGCCCTCTGCCGCCTCGCCGGGTTCCACCACCAGTGTTGGGAGGTCGTCGCCGACGCCGCCCTTTTCAAACACTTCGCGCGCTGTCGCCTCGGCTGCTTCGGCTGCATCAGCTCCGTGCAGCAACATCGTGACTTCATTTGCCAAAATAACTTTGGCCTCGTTGATTTCTGAGCCACCCAGCGCGCCGAGGCGCTCACATTCGTCCAGAGGCAGTTCTGTGTATAGCTTGAGGAACCGCCCGGTATCGGCATCGGTCGTGTTGCGCCAGAATTGCCAGAACGTGTAGGGCGCGCACATATCGCCGTTTAGCCAAATGGCGCCATCTGCGGATTTGCCCATTTTTTTGCCGTCCGAGGTGGTCAGTAGCGGCGAAGTCAGGCCAAACACATGCCCCTCAATCACGCGGCGCGTCAGGTCGATGCCATTGACGATGTTGCCCCACTGGTCCGATCCACCCATCTGCAGCGCGCAACCGTAGCGGCGGTTAAGCTCCATGAAATCATACGCTTGCAGGATCATGTAGTTAAATTCAAGAAAGCTGAGCGACTGCTCGCGGTCCAGCCGTGATTTCACGCTCTCGAACGACAGCATCCGGTTCACCGAAAAATGCCGCCCGATATCGCGCAGGAAATCGAGGTAGTTCAGCCCGTCCAGCCATTCAGCGTTGTTGACCATCATCGCGTCGGTCGCACCATCGCCGTAGGACAGGTACCGCGCGAACACCTGCTGCATCCCGCTGATATTATCGTCGATGACCTCTGGCGTCAGCAACGGCCGCTCGTCCGAGCGAAAGCTAGGATCGCCGACCTTTGTTGTGCCGCCGCCCATCAGCGTGATCGGCTTGTGCCCCGTCTTTTGCAGCCATCGCAGCATCATGATGTTTAGCAAGTGACCGATGTGCAGCGATTTGGCGGTCGCGTCATAGCCGATATAGGTCGGCACAACGCCCGCCATCAGCTGGTCATCTAGCCCCTGCATATCGGTGCAATCGGCCAGATAACCGCGCGACACCATCACGTTCAGGAATTCAGATTTAGGGTGATAGGTCATGGCGCTTGTCCCGGATTGCTTTGCGCGGCATGTATAGGTGCGGATAGGGCAAAGGAAAAGACCATGTTGAAGCCCGGAAACGATGGCGGCAGGCTTTGGGCGCTGGGGGCGATGTCTGGCACGTCACTGGACGGTGTCGATGCGGCCCTGATCCAGACGGACGGCGACGTAATCCATAGCTTCGGCGCCAGCCGGTATCGCGCCTATTCGCCGGATGAGCAGGCGGTCCTGAGCGCTGCATTAGGCCGATGGCCGGGCGATGATCTGGACGCCGCCCATGACGTCGTTATGCAGGCCCATATAGAGGCGCTGAGTGGATTGGGCGCAGAACTCGTTGGGTTTCACGGCCAGACGCTGGCGCATGATCCGCATGGACGCGGTACGCACCAGCTGGGCGATGGTGCGGAGCTGGCGGGCGCGCTGGGGCTGCCGGTGGTGTGGGATTTCCGCAGCGCCGATGTGCGCCTTGGCGGGCAGGGCGCGCCGCTGGCACCGTTCTTCCACTTTGCCTGCGCGCGCTATATTGGCGCAGACGCGCCGGTTGCGTTTCTCAATCTGGGCGGTGTGGGCAATCTGACGTGGGTTGATCCAAGCATCCGGAGGCCCGAGGATACAGGCGCGCTGGTTGCCTTCGACACCGGCCCGGCCAATGCGCCGATCAATGATCTGATGATGGCTCGCTGCGGCTTACCCTTCGACAAAGGCGGCAGGCTGGCACGTGGCGGCACGGTCGCAGAGGGCGCTCTGGAGATGTTCCTCGACGAGGCGTACTTCCTCAAGATGCCACCCAAGTCGCTGGACCGGGATGCCTTTGCCGACATGATCGACCTTGTGGGCGAGCTGAGCGATGCCGATGCGGCGGCCACCCTGACGGCGATGTCCGCCGCAGGTGTCATGCGCGGGATGGAGCATTGCCCCGAGCCGCCGAGCCGCCTGTTGGTCACGGGCGGCGGGCGGCATAATCCGGTGATGATGGACATGCTGCGCGCGGCCCTCGATTGCGAGGTGGCGCCGGTCGAGGATGTCGGGCTGGACGGTGACATGCTGGAGGCGCAGGCGTTCGGCTATCTCGCTGTGCGGGTGTTGCGCGGGTTGCCGACGTCATGCGCCAGCACCACGGGCGTCCGCGCGGCGGTATCGGGCGGAACGCTGAGCCGGCCGGAGGCTGCATGATGGACTATCTGTCGAATAGTGGCGCGGGCGGTGGCGCGCGGTTGGGCCTGATTGTGCTGGCGACCGACGAGACGCTGGAATTCGAGGCGCGCAGCACGCTGGCAGGGCGCGGCGTGCAACTGCTGCACACGCGCATCCCGATGCAAAGCGCAATTACACCCGCGACCCTTGCGCAGATGGACGCGGACATGCCCATTGCCGCCGCGCTGCTGCCTGCCGGACTGGACGTGATCGGCTATGGTTGCACATCCGGCGCGACCGTTATCGGGCAGGCGCGCGTGGCCGAGCAGATACGCAGCGAACATCCGAGCGCCGCCGTTACTGATCCGATCAGCGCTGTTATCGCCGCGATCGGCCACTTGGGCGCGCACCGGATTGGCATGGTCACGCCCTACGTCGCCAGCGTCACCGCGCCCATGCGCGCGCTGCTGGCCGACAATGGGATCGAGACGCTGGCAGAGGTTAGCTTTACCGAGGGCGACGACCGGCGCGTGGCGCGGATCGATCCCGCCTCGACCCGCGCGGCACTGCTGGAGGCGGCAAAGACGCCGGGTATCGACGCGCTTTTCGCCAGTTGTACGAATTTGCAAACCTACGCAATTATCGATGAGGTCGAGGCACTGTCGGGCCTGCCTGTCGTCACGTCCAATCAGGCGCTGATCTGGCATATGCTGCGGCTGGCCAATGTGGATGCATCTGGCTGGGGGCCGGGGAAGCTCTTTGAGCAATAGGTGCCGCGCTTTGCCATTGCGGCCCGGGGCCCCATATAGGGGCGGGTGATAAAGGGAACCAACGCATGACCGACAGCAAGGCACAGACCACGCAGCCTCATATCTCACGAGCCGAGGCGCAGGGCGTGCGCTATGCCGCCGAGCTGGAAGGCCACGTGCGCTGGCTGGACAGCATCACCGGCGCGGCCCTTGGCGTGCTGGCGACGGCGTCGGGTATTTATACGTATCTAGGGGTATCATCGCTCCTTGATGATAACGGCGCGCTCAGTTTCTTTGCCGCCGCGTCCTATTCCATCGCCGTCTCGGTCGGCATCTTTGTGTTCTGGTCCTATCTCATGCGGCTGTTGCCCGCGGTGCGTACGATGGCGTCGCGTATCGGCTTGGTCGTGTCGATGGGCGTCGGATCGCTGGCAATCATCGCTATGTCATCATGGCTTAACGCGGCCGCATTGGCCGGATCGGCGGCGGTCGAGCAGCATCTGGCCAAGACGGTGCAGGATTATCAGTCCTCACTGGAGCAGGCGAACCTGATCGCCGTGTCGGCCCAAGGGCTGGAGCGGGACGTCGCCCGCGTGCGCCAATCGTTCGAGGATTTGAGCGCGCAGGAGGCGAGCGGCGATCTGTCGGGCCTCGCCGGGCGCGGAGCGGTGTTCCGCGTGCTGTCGCAAAAGGCGGATGAGCTGCGCGGCCTGGAGGCGCAAATCGCCAGCCAGCAGCCGCTGGTGGACGGTGCATTTGTTGAGGGTAACGCGATCCTGAGCCGTATGCGCGCGCTGACGGTCGAGCCAGGCCCGGTCGAGCCGCGCTCGGTCCTCTTCTCCGAGGAGGCTGTGCGGCTCGCCGGTCTGATTACCCAACTACGCCAGCTTTCGGTCGCGCCGCTGGTGTCTCGCGCGGCGCAAGATTTGGCCGCCTCGGTCGTACTGCCAGAGTTGGACGGTCGCAGCGATAGCGCGCGCGGCGATCAGCAAAGCACTATCACCTCGGTGCTGGAGGTGCTGGGCCAGCGCGCCGCTACGCTGCGTAGCGCCGCCGATACGGTTGTGGCCATGCCGCTGCCCGCCGACACAACATACACGCCGATTTCCACGGCGGATGCAGTGATCCGCTATGCGGGCAATTTCGCGCCGTCTTGGGCGGGCGCCATCGCTATTGATTTGCTGCCGGCCGTGCTGGTGTTCATCTTGATGGTCACGCAGGCAGCTATCCGGTCGGGGCGCGAAGGTGTGGGGATCGAGCAGACGCTGACCCTGTCAGAGTTGCGCGCGGCGATGATGGTGCTGCACGAGATGGACGAGGTGCGCCGCCCGGTGCCACAGGGGCCTGCGATGGACGCCGAGCTACATACCAACGGCCGGGACGCCGCGTCATGAGAGACGGGGCGTGGCGGGCGTGGGATGCGAAGCGCGTGCTATATGCGGTGCTGGGGTTGCAGCTGGTCATGGCCGGGCTGCTGGCGGGATCAGACGTTTTGGACGCGCTGCCACGCCTCGGTTGGCCGTCCAGCGCGCCGGACATGGAAAGCCCCATCGCCCCCGGCGATCAAACGCGCCGCTATGCCCCGCGCGACACGCCTCTGCCGCCCCGCAGCCCCGGCGCGCCCGAGCGGCCCTACCGCAACACTGGCGATATGCCTAGCAGGCTGGAGTTCGTTCGCGAGGGTGGCATCCTGCGCCTGACAGGCAGCATCGCGCCGGGCGACGATGCGCGGCTGACCGAGCGGCTGGAGGCCGAGGACGGGCTGGAGCGCGTGGCGCTGAACAGCCCCGGCGGATCGGTACGCGACGCGCTGCGCATTGGACGCAGCATCCGCGCGGCTGAACTCTCGACTGTGGTGGAGGCGGGCGACGTATGTTTCTCTGCCTGCCCCTATGTTCTGGCCGCCGGAGTGAAGCGCAGCGCCGGGGAGGATGCACAGGTGGGCGTTCACCAGCACTACTTCGGCAAGAACACCGTGCTGCCCGCATTTCTGGCGGTCGAAGATATCCAGCGCGGGCAGGGCGAAGTGATGGAGTATCTAGGCGACATGGACGTGGATATCCGCCTGATGCGGCCTGCGCTGGCGACCGCACCGAATGATATCTATGTGCTGCTGCCGGAGGAGTTGCTGGAGTATCGGCTGATTACGAGTGACGGGGATAGTTGAGGGCGCGGGAGCGCTCCGCGCGGGGGATATTTAATAGCAAGAAGAATGGCTGGGCGCGCGTTACCGCGTGAGGGAGCGCATGCCGCGGTCGAGGCCTTCCAGCGTCATGGGGACCATCTGACCGTCGAAGATCTGGGAGATCATCTGCGTCGATTGGGTGTATGGCCAATGTGCCTCTGGGACAGGATTGATCCAGAGGTTTGAGGGCCATTGGGCGCGGGCGCGCGATAGCCATGTCTGGCCTGCCTCCTCGTTCCAATGCTCGTTCGCTCCGCCGGGATACGCGATCTCGTAGGGGGACATCGCCGCGTCGCCCACGAATATGCAGCGGTAGTCGGCGCCGTAGGTGTTGAGGATGTCCCACGTGGGTGTCTTTTCGCTCCACCTGCGGCGATTGTCGCGCCAAACGCCCTCGTAGAGGCAGTTGTGGAAGTAGAAATATTCCAGCTGCCGGAATTCGGCGCGGGCGGCCGAGAACAGCTCCTCCACCAGTTTAATATGGGGGTCCATGGAGCCGCCGACATCGAGAAAGAGCAGCACCTTGGCCGTATTGCGCTGCTCGGGGCGGGTCTGGACATCAAGGTAGCCCTTTTGTGCCGTGGCCCGGATGGTGCTGCTAAGGTCCAGCTCGTCATGGGCGCCGTCCCGCGCCCACTGGCGCAGGCGCCGCAGGGCCATCTTAATATTGCGCGTGCCCAGCTGGATATCGCCGTCGAGGTTGGCAAACTCGCGTTTGTCCCAGACCTTGACCGCGCGCTGGTGGCGCGACTTATCCTGCCCGATGCGGATGCCCTCGGGATTGTAGCCGTACGCGCCAAAGGGGGATGTTCCGGCCGTTCCGATCCATTTGCTGCCGCCTTGGTGGCGGCCCTGCTGTTCGGCCAGCCGCTCCTTTAAGGTCTCCATCAGCTTGTCGAAGCCGCCGAGCGCCTCGATCTCGGCGCGCTCGCCTGCGCTGAGGTGTTTCTCGGCCATCTTGCGCAGCCATTCCTCGGGTAGGTCCACGGCGTTCAGCACGTCTTCGGGCGTGATTGTGTCGAGTCCCTTGAACGCTTCGGCGAAGGCAAGGTCAAAGCGGTCGATGTGCCGCTCATCCTTCACCATTGCGGTGCGGGCGAGGTAATAAAAACCTTCGACGTCATAGGTGACGAGGTCCGCTGACATCGCCTCAAGGAAGGTCAAGTATTCGCGGACGCTGACCGGAATACCTGCCTCACGCAGTGTCTGAAAGAAGGGCAGGAACATCGCTGTGTCAGAGCGCCGCGCGCGTGACAAAGATCATCGCGAATAGCCCGATTAGCGCAAAAATTAGCGCAAAGACGAAGGCGTATTGCAATATATCGGCTTTGCGCCCGTTGCGGCGGCGCGCGATCACGGCGCCCAGAATTGCTCCGACAAGTGCCGCGATGACGAGGATCATAAGCTACCTGTTCCTTACACTCGGGCCCTGCATAGGGTGCCCTAGCTCTTAAGCGGATTCAACGCCGAAATCTCGCGCAGTTTCGCGCGTACGGCCCAATCCGCGCCGTATCCGTATCGCGCCCAGCCGAGGCTGTCCATACGCACCTGCCGCGCCTCGGATGCGCGGCCCGACAGTTCCAGCGCTTCGGCGCGCATCATTAGCATCTGGGCCAGAAGCGCCGCGTTCTCATGTCGCTTTGCGATGGCGATGTGCGGTGCGAGAATATCCTGAGCCGTGTCGCCGCGCCCTTGGCTGATGGCGTAGGCCGCTAGCTGAGCCGCTACATGGGCGCGGTGTAGCGATGTCACGGCGCTGCGGCGGTAATAGGCGTCAGCGGCGACAAAATGGTTTTGCGCATAGCCCGGATCGGTGTTTTGTACGATCCGCCCGAGGGCGTAGTGGCTGAATGCGCGGCGATGATCGGTCCAGCGGGCCGTCTGGGCGATACTCAGCGCCTTTTCGGCAGCGGCGCGGCGCTGGGAATTGCCCGCACTTGGCCCGAGAGCTGTCTGGATGGCGCGAATCCACGCGCGCGGCGTCGTGCCGAGCGGGCGCGCCGCGATACGCTGGCCCGCGGGATTAAGCCGGGCGAGGATGCCGGGAATGCGCGCCGCGACTTGGCTGCGGGTCATGCCTGAACGCAGGTCTGGCGCGTAGGTGGCGCGCAGGATCAGCATGTCAAAGCCGGTGAGGACCGTGTGCACGTTATCGTCGTTGAAAACCGAGTCGGGTAGACGATAGAGATCGTTCAGCGGCCCCAGCGCTTGCGCCAATTCCTCATGCAGGCAATCGCGCACTTCTTGAGGGCTGGAATCGTTCGGCACGAAGATGGCGGCCTTGCGGCGGGTCGATAGCGCGCTCCACGCCGTGGCACGGCTGCGTTTTGCGGAACGATATTCGCTAAGACTTGATATATTCGGGACGACGAAGCAGGCGGCCTGCGGCAGCGCGGCGCGAATATCGGCGCGGCTGACGGCCTCGATCGTGATGTTCGAGGGGCCTGATGTCTGGGTGATGTTGATGCTGGCCTCGCCGCGCAGGCGGCGTAGCAAACGTGCCAGATCGGGCTGAAGCGTGGGTGGCGGCGCGCCTGTGACGGAAACCGTGATCGGCCCCTCAAAGCGGGTAAAGACGGGCAGGTCGCGGCCCGATTCCAACTGCATCGATAGATCCAGAAAGTCGCGTGCGATATCGCTATTCGCGCGCGCGGCCGCGTGGGGGTGCGGCGCAGGAAACACCTTGATCATTGGCATCGCGCCCAATTCGGGCATTGCGGCGCGCGATGGAACATCACCGGACGTGCCGGGCGCGCAAGCGCCCAATGCTAGGCAGATCGGAAATATCAGTCGGCGCATGGCAGCCCCTTGCAGTCGGACCGGACGGAAAAGCGCCCCGGCATCCGCAGCGATGCACAACGGCACGGCCCGCCGTCCTTACCGGGTCCGATTCCTAGGCTCGCGCCTTGAGTGTCATTGTGTAGGCGGCGTTTGGGGCAAATATGCGGCACGATGTTCATTCTGAGGTTAGGGAATCATACATCTGACACAGCGGTGTCAAAAGAGTACTAACTATCATAGGAGTGGCGCCGCACGCCTCATCCACCACGCCGCGCCATAAATGCCAAACGCTCGAACAGGTGCACATCCTGCTCGTTCTTCAGCAAAGCGCCATGCAGCCGGGGCAGGGCGTTCGCGCTATCCTTTTTCAGATCGCTTGCTGTCAGATCCTCGGCCAAGAGCAGCTTGAGCCAATCCAGCACTTCGGAGGTGGAGGGTTTCTTCTTTAACCCCTGTTGTTCGCGGATTTCGTAGAATTGCGTCAGTGCCGTGGTCAGCAGTGCGTCCTTGATGCCGGGATGATGCACCTCGACGATGCGGCGCATCGTGTCCATGTCCGGAAAGCGGATATAGTGAAAGAAGCAGCGGCGTAGGAACGCGTCGGGCAGCTCTTTTTCGTTGTTTGAGGTGATGATGACGATGGGGCGATGCACGGCGCGGATCGTCTGCTGCGTCTCGTAGACGTAGAATTCCATGCGATCGAGTTCCTGAAGCAGATCGTTGGGAAACTCGATATCGGCCTTGTCGATCTCGTCAATCAGCAGGACGACGCGGCCTGGCGCATCAAACGCCTGCCACAGCTTGCCAGGGCGAATATAATTGGCGATGTCATGCACGCGCGCATCGCCGAGCTGGCTGTCGCGCAGGCGGCTGACAGCGTCGTATTCGTAAAGACCCTGCTGCGCGCGGGTTGTCGATTTCACGTTCCACTCAATCATCGGTAGATCCAGCGCGGCGGCGATCTGACGGGCTAGCTCTGTTTTGCCCGTCCCCGGCTCGCCTTTTACAAGAAGCGGGCGCTGCAGCGTGACGGCGGCATTGACCGCGACAGTTAGGTCGTCCGTTGCGACATAGCTGTCCGTGCCTTCGAATTTCATAGTGGGTTCAATCCTTTTGCCGTCAAAGCTCATCTGCTCAAGGACACATGATAGCCCGGCGCGGCAGGTCGTTCAATCCGCCCTGAATTGTGTAGTGACAACAGGCGCGGCATCCAGTAGATGCTAGCGAAAAGGGGAGCCACATGACACAACATGCTGACGCCTTGGACCTTGACGAAAAAAAGGATCAACGCTTGAAAGCCGAAATTTTCCTGCCCGACGATTACCAGCCCGTCGAGGATGAGCCGTTCATGAACGAGCGCCAGAGAGAGTATTTCCGGCGCAAACTGATGGACTGGCGCGAGGACCTGCTGGCAGGCAGTCGCGACACCATTGAGGCGCTACAGGACGGCACCCGCGCGATCCCCGATGTGGCTGACCGCGCCAGTGAGGAAACTGACCGCGCATTGGAGCTTCGCACTCGTGATCGCCAGCGCAAGCTGGTGTCGAAGATCGATCAGGCGATGCGCCGTCTGGAGGAGGGCGAGTTCGGCTATTGCCAGATGACCGGTGATCCGATCAGCCTAAAGCGGCTGGACGCGCGCCCCATCGCCACCATGACGCTGGAGGCGCAAGAGCGTCATGAGCGCCGCGAGAGAGTGCACCGCGACGACTAAGCCCGTCGCACCGCAGAGAATTTTTTGAACGCCGGGGCTTTTGCTTCGGCGTTTTTCGTATGATCTTGAGGGGTATGGACATGCAGGGCCTCGACATTGCGATTATCGGCGCGGGCATCGGCGGGCTTGCCGTGGCGCGTGCCTGCGCACTGCGCGGCGCGCGCGTCACAGTGCACGAGCAAGCGCATGAGATCACCGAAGTCGGCGCTGGCCTGCAAGTCACGCCCAACGGGTTCGCCGTGCTGCGCGCACTGGGGCTAGGCGATGCGGTTCGGCAGGTGGGCGCGCAGGCGAATGCAGTCGCGCTGCACGATTATCGCCGTGGACCGGTAGTGCGGCTGGATCTGACCCGGCTGGCGGCGCGCGATTATTGGTTTATTCACCGCGCTGATTTGATCGACATATTGCATCGCGGTGCGGTCGATGCTGGCGTAGATATCCGCCTCGACCAGCATATCGCGGACCCCGGAGCGCTAGAGGCAGATCTAGTAATAGGGGCCGATGGCCTGCATTCGGTCGTGCGCGCTACGCTGAATGGCACGCTTGCGCCGTATTTCACCCGGCAGATCGCTTGGCGTGCCGTCGTGCGGCATGAGGGCAGCCGCATGGGCGAGGCGCGGGTGCATATGGCGCCGCACCGGCATCTGGTCAGCTACCCTTTGCGCGGGGGTACGCAGCTGAACCTTGTCGCCGTAGAGGAACGCGCGGAATGGGCCGAGGAAAGTTGGAGTGCGATAGGTGATCCCGGCGATATGCGCGCGCGGTTTGCGGATTTTGGCGAGGCCGCGCAGGCGATGCTTGGCCGCGTCGAAAGCGTGCGTAAATGGGGCCTCTTTCGCCATTCGGTCGCGCCGATCTGGGGGGCGGGCCGGCTTGCCATTCTGGGCGATGCCGCGCATCCGACGCTGCCCTTTATGGCCCAAGGCGCCTCGCTGGCGCTAGAGGATGCGTGGGTTTTGCCCGCCGCGTTGGCCGCGGCACCGAACATTGCTGCCGCCCTAGAGGAATACGAGACAACGCGGCAGGATCGCGCGCGCCGCGTGGTCGAGGCCGCGAATGGGAATGCGTGGAAATATCACCTTAGTTTCAAGCCATTGAGGCTGGCCGCGCATACCGCCTTGCGCGTCGGCGGCGCCGTTGCGCCAAGCCGCATGATGCGCCAGTTCGATTGGATCTACGGGCATGACGTGACGGGCGGCGAGACGCTCTGACGTTTACTTTTTCTTCAGGGGCTTGCCGTAAAGTTCCATCTTGTGACCTTTCAGACTATAGCCCAGCCGCGCCGCGATCTTCTCTTGCAGGCGCTCGATCTCGGGGTCGAAGAATTCGATCACGTCCCCAGTGTCGAGGTCAATCAGGTGGTCGTGATGGCCACGCTCTGCATCCTCATAACGCGCGCGGCCGTCGCCGAATTCCAGCTTGTCCAGTATCCCGCTCTCGTCAAACAGCTTGACCGTGCGATAGACGGTCGCGATCGAAATTTTGGGGTCGCGGGCCGACGCGCGTGCATAGAGTTCGTCAACGTCCGGATGATCGTCGGCCTCCTCCAGAACGGCGGCGATGATCCGCCGTTGGCCGGTCATGCGCAGGCCGCGCGCCTCGCAGCGGTCGATGATGGTGTCGGTCATGGCGCAATCCGTCGTGGCTGTCGCACCCTCCCTAGCGCGGAAAGCAATGGATTTCCACCGGGTTCAGCCGGGTGGCTCGGTGGCAGGCGTTCAGCGCAGGGTTTGTGCCGCACTCGCGCGGCAAAGCGTGGCACACCGCTTGACTTGGCGGTGCCAAGGGTCCATCTACCCAACAACGACGTTTCCTGCCGCGTGAGCAGCCGGGCCGCCCACATCGGCCGCCCATCGATACCGAAACGCCGCGAACTTGATCCCAATATCACGCGTGGGGCCAGCCGCCGGATCGGCGCTATGGGCAATTCTGCCCTTGCGTCAGGGCTTTGGCGGAACCACGGAATGGCTGGCATATCGCCGCCTGAGAACGGGTCATCATGGCTCGCATACGGCATGGGATCGCCCTGTGCCCAGAAGGAAATGAAATTGAATTTGTTTGAAGAAATGGGCTTGCCGCCCGTCCTGGTTCGTAAGCTTGCCAATATGGGCATCACCGAGCCGACCCCGATCCAGTCGCACGCGATCCCCTATGCGCTGGACGGCAATGATGTCATGGGCCTTGCCCAAACCGGCACTGGCAAAACAGCGGCCTTTGGTTTGCCGCTAATCGCCCAGATGATGGCCGTGGACGAGCGTCCGCGTCCCAAGACGGCGACCAGCCTGATCCTTGCGCCGACGCGCGAGCTGGCCAACCAGATCCGCGAAACGCTGCTGCCGCTGGTCAAAGACACTCCGATGAAGATCAACGTGGTTGTCGGCGGCTCGTCGATTAATCCGCAGATCAACCGGCTGGAAAAGGGCACGCATATCCTTGTTGCGACGCCCGGTCGCCTGTTGGACCTGATCGATCGCCGCGCGATCCGGCTGGACGCCACCCGCTTTCTGGTGCTGGACGAGGCGGACCAGATGCTGGACATGGGGTTCATCCATGATCTGCGCAAAATTGCGGCGTTGGTGTCCAAGGAGCGGCAGACGATGCTGTTTTCCGCCACCATGCCCAAGCAGATGGAAGAGATCGCCGCCAGCTATCTGACCCACCCCAAGAAGGTGCAAGTCAGCCCGCCGGGCAAGGCTGCTGACAAGGTCACTCAGGCCCTGCACTTCATCGCCAAGGCCGAAAAGCCGAACCTGCTGATCGAGCTTCTTGGCAAGCATAAGGGCGAGTTGGCACTTGTCTTTGGCCGGACCAAGCATGGCTCGGACAAGCTGGCGCGCAAGCTGGAGAGCGCGGGTTTCAAGGTAGCCGCGATTCACGGCAACAAGAGCCAGGGCCAGCGCGAGCGTGCGCTGAAGTCGTTCCGCGACGGCCATGTTCATGTGCTGGTTGCGACGGATGTGGCCGCGCGCGGCCTCGACATCCCGGACGTCAAGCATGTCTATAATTTCGAGCTGCCCAACGTGCCTGAAAACTATATCCACCGCATCGGGCGAACCGCCCGCGCGGGCAAGGATGGCGCCGCGATCGCATTCTGCTCGCCTGACGAGATGGGCGAGTTGAAGGATATCCAGAAGGTAATGGGCCTGTCGATTCCCATAGCCTCCGGCCGCGCGTGGGAGGAACTGCCTGACCCCAAGGTCAAGCAGGCCCGTGGCGGTGGCAATGGCGGCGGACGCCGCCGGAGCGGCGGTGGTGGTGGCGGCAAGCCGGGCGGCGGCGGCGCATCTGCGCCGGGCGGCCCGCGCAGGCGTCGCAGTGGCGGTGCGCGTAGTCAGGCCGCATAGACTTAGGCTTACAGCCCGCCTTTCACTGGCGGGCTGCTTCTATTTGTCAAACCATAGTTTGCGATTTTATAACGCGGCCCCAAACTGGGTGCCGCGTTTTTGCTGCGTGTATCCTACAGCAGATCGGGCTGGGACATCAGGTTGCGTGCCAGCGGCGCGACCGTCAGGCCCTGCACGATGATTGAAAATACGACGATCATGTAGGTCGCAGTCAGGATGAGGGGGCTCCACTCGCTGACCGGAAGGCTGAGTGCGAGGGCAACCGAAATACCGCCCTTTAGCCCGCCCCATGTCATGATGCGGATAACGCCGGGGTCGAATGTGCGAAAGCGCCGCAGCAGCAGAATGGGAATCGCAACCGCAGAGAGCCGTCCCAGCAAGGCGATTCCAATCGAAAGCGCGCCTGCCACCAGATAGTCGGCCTCAAAAACGACTGCGAACACTTCAAACCCGATCATCAGGAAAAGGACCGCGTTTAGGATTTCGTCGATTAACTTCCAAAAGGCATCAACATAGCCGCGCGTCTCTTCGCTCATTCCCTGTTTTGCGCCGACATCGCCGATCAGCAAGCCCGCACAAACCGCCATGATTGGCGCCGAGATGTGCAGATAAACCGCAAGCTCGTAACCGCCGAAGGCGAGGCCCAGCGTCAGGAGCACCTCCAGCGCATAATCGTCGATCAGGCGCATGACGCGAAAGACCAGCCAGCCAAGCGTGATGCCGAGGAGAGCGCCGCCGCCCGCCTCGCGCAAAAATAGCATGGCCGCTTCAGCTATGCCGCCGCCGTGATCATCGCCAGAAGGAAACGCCAGCCCAACCAGCACCAGAAAGACGACATAGCCAACGCCGTCGTTGAACAGCGATTCACCCGCAATCTTTGTCTCTAGCGATTGGGGCAGGTCGGCCTGTCTCAGTACGCCCAGCACCGCAACCGGATCGGTCGGCGACACAACCGCGCCGAATACCAATGCGATCAGCAGCGGCATACCGGTCAGCCAGCTGAATCCGGCGCCAATCACTAGCGTGCTGAGGCCAACGCCAATGGTTGCCATCAGCAGCACCGGCAGCCATTCGGCGCGCAGATCCGACATTTTGACATGTAGCGCCCCGGCAAAGAGCAGCAGGCCCAGCATCCCCTCAAGGAGCGCGTCCGAGAAATGAATGCTCGTCACAATGCGGCGCGATTCGTCTGCGATGCCCAAGGAGGGGACTAACGCATCAAGGCCCAAGAGGCCAAAGGACGCAACTAGCGCCACGATCATGATCCCGATAGAGGACGGAAGCCGTAAAAAAAGGTAGTTTATCGCGCCGAATACCCCTGCGAGGACGATCAGAAGCGATGTGATTTGCAGGAACGTCATGGTGGCACCTCCGAGGGTCTGTAAGGGCCGCCTGCGCAATGCGTGCCTCGACCAAAGAGGCAGCAATGCGCATAAATTGCTTGTTTGGCAATGAAAATACTGTGGTTCCGCGCGCTACGCCATTGCCTTATTAGGTGCCGCAGAAAGTTTGCCGCACCACTTCATGCGTCGCGGGCGGGTGCGCAAGGTCGGTGGACTCAGCGGCCACGTCAAATGGATCACCCAGTACGTTCATCAAGTGTTGCAAGGGCGCAAAATCCCCGGCCACTGCCGCGGCGATCATCTGTTCAATGCGGTGGTTTCGTGGAATCACGGCGGGATTTACCGCATCCATGCGGGCGCGCCAGTCACTTTCGCCGTCCAATCTTGCGTGCCAGCGCGTCTCCCACGCGGCAAACGCCGCAGGGTCGCTAAATTCCAGCGCCGCCTCTCCGCGTGCCAAGGCGCGGAACGTGTTGGTGAAATCAGCGCCATCCGCCTGCATCAGCGCCAATAGATCCACGATCAGAGTGCGATCTGCCTCGGTCGGCGTCACAAGGCCGATCTTGGCGCCGAACACGCGCAGCCACTCGGCCTCGATCAGGTCCGGCATCGAATGAACAGCCTCGGTGAAGTCGGCGATCGCGGCATCCTGATCGGGCATCAGCGGCACCAATGCGGTCGCCAGCTGCGCCATGTTCCAGACGATCACTTGTGCTTGATTGTCATAGGCATAGCGCCCGTTCCGGTCGATCGCGCTATAGACGGCGTGCGCGTCATAGGCGTCCAGAAAGGCGCATGGTCCGTAATCTATCGTCTCGCCAGAGATTGAGGTGTTATCGGTGTTCATCACGCCGTGGATAAATCCAATGCCCAGCCAGCCAGCGACCAGCGCGGCCTGCCGCGCGATGACGGCGCGCAGGAATGCACCGGGCGTTTCAATCTCCGGGTAGTGCCGTTTGCGGGCATAGTCGAACAGGCGGCGCAACGCATCCACGTTGCCGCGCGCGGCGAAATATTGGAATGTGCCGACACGCAGATGGCTCGCGGCTACCCGTGTCAGCACTGCGCCGGGCAGACCGCCCTCTTGGCGGTAGACCATATCGCCGGTCGATACAGCCGCAAGTGCGCGGGTAGT
>JAGXGX010000027.1 GCA_024636515.1 Roseovarius sp. | reverse complement strand
TTCAAAAGTCCGAAACGAGGAATCTCCCTATGTTTGCTGTTTTGCCTACCGCCCGCAAGGTGCTGGCCCGCCTCGTCGCGGTTTTGTCCATTCTCTGGATCGCCGCGTGCGATCCTGTGGGGATGACCGGTCAGGGCGGCGGCGACGGACAGCCCATTGACCCAGGCTCACCGGTGACGGTCGCCCTGCTGGTGCCGCACGGATCGTCCGCGCCCGGCGAGGCTGCGCTGGCGCGTGATCTGGAGGCGGCAGCGCGAATGGCCGTTGCGGACCTGTCGGGCGTGCAGATCAATCTGCGCGTTTACGGCACAGCAGGCCAACCAGCACAGGCCCAGCAGGCCGCACTCAACGCCGTTGCCGACGGCGCCAAGATCATCATCGGACCGCTACACGCCGAAGCAGCCAATGCCGTAGCAGTGGCCGTTGCGCCCAAAAACGTGAACGTGCTGGCATTTTCCAACAATCCGACCATCGCGGGCGGCAACCTTTTCATCCTCGGGCAGACCTTTGACAATACCGCAGACCGGCTGACCCGCTTTGCCGCGCGTCAGGGCAAGAAGCGCATCCTGACCGTTTACTCTAACAACCTTGCCGGGCAGTTGGGCCAGCAGGCGATCGCCAAGGCGGCAGCAAACTCTGGCGCGCAGATCGTCGCCAATGTGGGTTATGATTTCTCTCAGAACGGTGTCGTCGCGGCGGTTCCGCAGATCACTGCAGCCGCGCAGACCAATTCCGCGGACGCGATCTTTCTGACTGCCAATTCCGCTGGCGCCTTACCCCTGTTCGCTCAGATGCTTCCCGAGAATGGTCTGGACCCAGCGATGATGCAGTATATCGGCCTCGCCCGCTGGGACACGCCCCCACAGACGCTGGCGCTTCCGGGCGTTCAGGGCGGCTGGTTCGCCATGCCTGATCAGGGCAAGGCGTCGCGTTTTCAGGCACGTTTTGCCCAGACTAATGGCAATCAGCCGCACCCCATCGCGGGCCTTGCCTATGACGGC
Organism: Roseovarius sp.; assembly: GCA_024636515.1. Lineage (GTDB taxonomy): Bacteria > Pseudomonadota > Alphaproteobacteria > Rhodobacterales > Rhodobacteraceae > Roseovarius. The sequence goes on along the minus strand of JAGXGX010000027.1, from coordinate 7,473 downwards.
GTCGCCGCTGTGGGTGCATTGATCAAGACGGGCAAGCGCAATGCGCTATCCAAGTCCGGCCTGACGCAATCGGCGGGCTTTCAAGGCGTCGACGGTGTCTTCCGCCTGCGCGGTGATGGCACGAACCAACGCGGTCTCGCCGTGGCGACAGTGCGCGGCGGCAAGGTTGTGATCCTTGATCCGGCGCCTCGGGGCTTTGGTGGGGCAGGCTCCTAATCCTGCCCCGGACACGGGCCCTATGACACAGATCTTAGGCGATAGCCCGGTGCAGACAGATGCACCGGGCGCACTTATCTGCGCGGCAGAGGATATTTTCGACCGCAAGGCAGTGGATGCGCGGCTAGCCGAATGGCAGACCGGAGAAGCAGACGATCTTCGCAAACACGCCGTTGATGTTTTGGGGGCCGAGATGCAGCGCGGGCGTGCCGTTATCGCCGCCGCACTGGCCGCCGAACCGTTGCGCGCGCGCGCGGCGACGCGTGCCTATAGTTGGTTGACGGATTGCCTCGTGCTGTCCACGCATCGTCTGGCGACGGATGTAATGCATCCGCTGTCGAACCCGACCGAGTCCCAGCGCCTTAGCGTGGTCGCAGTCGGCGGCTATGGGCGCGGCGAAATGGCGCCGCAGTCGGATGTAGATCTGCTGTTTCTGACCCCCTACAAGATCACCGGCTGGGCCGAGAGTGTAATCGAATCGATGCTCTATATCCTCTGGGATCTGCGCCTGAACGTGGGCCATGCCAGCCGTACCATTCCCGATTGTCTACGCCTTGGGGCAGAGGATTTTACCATCCGCACCGCCCTGCTAGAGCATCGCTGGCTGGCTGGCGACGCTGAGCTGGCCGGTAATCTGCGCCACCGCCTCTGGAACGATCTGTTTTCTGGTACCGAGCGCGAGTTTACCGAGGCCAAGCTGGACGAGCGCGAGACGCGCCACGAAAAGCAAGGCGGCCAGCGCTATATGGTCGAGCCGAACGTCAAAGAGGGCAAGGGCGGGCTGCGCGATCTGCAATCGCTGTTCTGGATCGCCAAATATATCTACCGCGTCACCGACAAGGCTGATCTGGTCCGGCAGGGCATGTTCACTCCAAGCGAGTTCGACACCTTTGCGCAGGCCGAGAATTTCCTCTGGGCCGTGCGCTGCCAGCTGCATCTGATCACCAAGCGTCCTAATGACAAGCTTACCTTTGATTTGCAGGTCGAGGTCGCCGAACGGATGGGGTATTCCGACCGCGCCGGGCGGCGCGGTGTTGAGATATTCATGCAGGATTATTTCCGCCACGCCACCGCCGTTGGCGATCTGACCCGCATATTTCTGACCCAGCTGGAGGCGGCACATGTCAAATCCGAGCCGCTGCTACAGCGCCTATTCCGCCGCAAGCGCAAGCTGAAGGACGGCTTTTCCGAGGTGCATGGACGGCTGGCCATCGCAGACGAGGCCGAGTTTCTGAACGACCCTCTGAATATCCTGCGCGTGTTCGAGGAGGGCTTGCGCACCGGCCTGCTGATCCACCCGGATGCGATGCGGCTGGTTACTGCCAATCTGGATCTGATCACCGATGATGTCCGCAACGATCCAATCGCGCAAAAGCTGTTTCTTGGCCTCATGCTGAAACACGGCAATCCCGAGCGCGCGTTGCGCCGCATGAACGAGTTGGGCGTGCTGGCTGCCTTCATCCCCGAGTTCGAGCCGATCGTCGCGATGATGCAATTCAACATGTATCACCACTACACGGTCGACGAACATACGATCCAATGCATCAGTCACCTTGCCCGGATTGAACGCGAGGAGCTGATCGAAGAGCTGCCAATCGCGTCCTCAATCCTCAAGCATGGCGTGAACCGGCGCATTCTCTATGTCGCACTGCTGCTGCACGATATTGGCAAGGGTCGCAGCGAGGATCATTCGATCCTCGGAGCCAAGATCGCGCGCAAGGTCGCGCCGCGTCTGGGGCTAAAGCCGCGCGAGGTGGATACCGTCGAATGGCTGGTGCGCTATCACCTCTTGATGTCGGACATGGCGCAAAAGCGCGACATCGCCGATCCGCGCACGGTGCGCGACTTTGCCAAAGCGGTGCAGGTACGCGAGCGTCTGGACCTGCTATGCGTTCTGACGGTCTGCGACATATCTGGCGTCGGGCCGGGCACGTGGAATAACTGGAAGGCGTCGCTCCTGCGTGCGCTCTATCGGCAGACCCTTGGCGCGATGGAGAACGGGCTGGAGGATCTGAACCGCGAGCAGCGCGGATCGGACGCCAAGCGCAACCTGAGGCAAGCGCTAAAGGGTTGGGACGCAAAAGCGCTCAAGGAGGAAACGGCGCGCCATTATCCGCCCTACTGGCAAGGTCTGCACGTCACGGCGCATGTCATATTCGCCCGTCTACTGCAGGGTATCGGCGACAAAGACGGCGAAATCGGCATCGACCTGCACCCGGACGAGGATCGCGATGCCACGCGCGCCTGTTTCGTGATGGCCGACCACCCCGGTATCTTCTCGCGCCTTGCCGGCGCGCTGGCACTGGTGGGCGCGAACGTGGTCGACGCGCGCACCTATACGTCCAAGGACGGCTATGCCACGGCGGTATTCTGGATACAGGACGCGGACGGGCATCCCTTTGCAAGCGAGCGGCTGCCACGCCTGCGCCAGACCATCCTCAAGACCCTCAAGGGCGAGGTCGTGGCCAGCGACGCGATCAAGTCGCGCGACAAGATCAAAAAGCGCGAACGCGCGTTTCGCGTACCCACGCATATTACCTTCGACAACGAGGGGTCTGAGATCTATACGATCGTCGAAGTCGATACCCGCGACCGGCCCGGCCTGCTTTATGACCTGACCCGTACGCTGGCGGCAGCCAACGTCTATATCGCCAGCGCCGTCATCGCCACGTTCGGCGAGCAGGTCGTCGATACCTTCTACGTCAAAGACATGTTCGGTTTGAAATTCTATTCGGAGGCCAAGCAGAAATCGCTGGAGGCGAAACTACGCGCGGCAATTTCCGAAGGCACGCAAAGGGCCATCGAGTGAGCGACGACAAGACAATCCATAAACCGCAGCCAGCCCAAACGCCGCGCCCGGTTCGCATGCTAACAAGCGTTTTCACTGTGAGCGGCTGGACGATGCTCAGCCGTATCTTGGGTTTTGTGCGCGATATCATGATCGCGGGGCTGATCGGGCCGGGCCCGATCATGGATGCGTTTGTCGCAGCATTTCGCCTGCCCAATATGTTCCGCCGCTTTTTTGCCGAGGGCGCGTTCAATGCGGCCTTCGTGCCGATGTTTTCCAAACGCCTTGAGGGCGGCGACGACCCCGAAGGGTTTGCTCGGCTGGCGTTTAGCGGGCTCGCGCTGGTGTTGCTATTCGTCGTCGCGCTGGCGATGATCTTTATGCCCGCGCTGGTCTGGGCCACGGCTGAGGGTTTCGCAGGCGACGAGCGGTTCGATCTGACGGTCGAATTCGGGCGCGTGGTGTTTCCCTACATCTTCTTTATCTCGCTGGCCGCGCTGCTGTCGGGGGTGTTGAATTCCTCCGGACGGTTCGTCGCCGCCGCCGCGGCACCGGTGCTGCTGAACATCATGCTCTGCACCGCAATGGCCATCGCCGTCTGGACAGACGGGAGCGTGCCGGGCGCATTGGTTTGGACGATCCCGTTCGCGGGCGTCGTGCAATTGGCGCTAGTGTGGGTCGCGGCCACGCGCGCAGGCCAGCGCATAGTGCCCGTGCGGCCCCGATGGACCCCCGCGATGAAGCAGCTGGTGCGCGTAGCCGTGCCTGCGGCATTGGCGGGCGGCGTGATGCAGATAAACTTGCTGGTCGGCCAGCAGGTCGCCTCGAATTTCGAGAGTGCGGTTAGCTGGCTTTATGCCGCTGATCGCCTTTACCAGTTGCCGCTGGGCGTGGTGGGCATCGCCGTAGGCATCGTGCTGCTGCCGGATCTGTCGCGCAGGCTGCGCGCTGGTGACGGCTCTGGCGCGCGCATGGCGCTCAGCCGCGCGGGCGAGATTTCTCTGGCGCTGACCGTGCCGTCCGCCGTGGCGCTGGTCGTCATCCCTATCCCGCTGATCACAGTGCTGTTCCAGCGCGGAAACTTCGGCGTCGACGATACCGCAGCCACGGCACTAGCCGTGGCGATCTATGGGCTCGGCTTACCTGCGTTTGTGCTGCAAAAAGTGCTGCAACCCATCTATTTCGCGCGTGAGGATACCAAACGTCCCTTCCATTACGCCATTGTTTCGCTGGTAGTGAACGCGGCGCTGGCCATCGGCCTTTCGCCCTATATCGGCTGGATCGCGGCGGCTATCGGCACGACTATTGCCGGCTGGGCCATGGTCTGGCTTCTGGCGCGGGGCGTGCGTCCCTTTGGCGAAGTAGCCCGTTTTGACGACCGTTTTCGTAGCCGCATGTGGCGCATCTGCGCGGCATCCGCCGTCATGGGCGTCGCCCTATGGGCGCTGATGGTTGCGCTGTCGCCCTTCTTTGGCGTGGCGAATTGGCGGTGGTTGGCGCTGGTGTTGCTGATCGTGCTGGGCGGGGTCGTGTATTATTTCGCCGGCCGCATGTTTGGTGCGTTCAAGAAAAGCGAGTTGAAGTCCGCGCTGAACCGTCAGCGCTGAAGTAGGCGCGCGCGCAGTTTGGACCAGCCACCCGGGCGAAGCACGAATGATGCCGCGAAGCCAGTGCAGAACCCCGTCAGGTCCGCGACCCAGCGCAGCGTGCCGCCGAAGAGCAAACTGAAAAGTAACTGCGCCCCCATCAGAAAGCCGATCAGCACGAAGGCGCGCGACTGGCTGCCACCTTGCTGGCCCAACTTGAGCCAAAGAAGGTAGGTAAACGCCCCGATCAGGCCATAAATGCCGGGAAATGCGCCGTAAAGCCACGGGTTGTCCCGCGCGAGCAAGCCATAGACCAGCGCGCCGCTGATAGCGGGGATGAAAAACGCGGCCAGTGTCGCGGCGGGGCGAAAAACCTCGCCGACAAACTTGCCCATCGCCAGCAACAGAGCGGCGGCAAAGATCATTTCGCTAAAGCCGCCATGCACAAATGGGTAACTGACAAAGCGGATCAGCAATTCGGGCGGATACGTCCCATTGTCGACCATCCACCGCAGCAGATCACCATTGAACGCATAATCCTGAACCATTGCCTGCCGCCAGCCGACCGCCTGCGGGCCGCCGATCATCCCCTTGGAGCCGAGGAAAAACGCAATCTCAGGGATCACTACGGCGAGGAACAGCACCAGCACGACGGGCGGCAGCGAGTTGAATGGGCTGGAATCGTCGGGATGGCTCATAGGTGCACTCATGCGTTGGATTGGCCCGTCGCTTGACGGGGCATGGGCGCATGGGTAGTTGAGGACGGCACGGAAATCCAGACGGAGACGCAAGATGAGCCAAGCGCAATTCACCCCGCGGGTGTTTTCGGGCATCCAGCCCTCTGGCGATCTGCATCTGGGCAACTATCTGGGCGCGCTGAAACGCTTTGCCGATGCGCAGGACCGGGGCGTGCAGTCGCTGTATTGTATGGTCGATCTACACGCGATCACCGTCTGGCAGGACCCGGCCAAGCTGCGCCATGCCACGCGCGAGCTGACGGCAGGCTTCATCGCCTCTGGCCTCGATCCGGAAAAATCGATCCTCTTTAATCAGTCCCAAGTGCCCGAGCACACGCAAATGGCGTGGATTTTCAACTGCGTCGCACGCATGGGATGGATGAAGCGTATGACCCAGTTCAAGGACAAAGCGGGCAAGAATGCCGAGAACGCCTCGCTTGGCCTCTTTGGTTATCCGGCGCTGATGGCGGCGGATATCTTGGTCTATCACGCAACGCATGTGCCCGTCGGCGAGGACCAAAAGCAGCATCTGGAACTGACCCGCGACATCGCGGCTAAGTTCAACCACGACTATGACGTGGAATTCTTCCCCATGGCCGAGCCCGTTATCGAGGGTGCGGGCACACGCGTAATGAGCCTGCGAGACGGGACGAAAAAGATGTCAAAGTCCGATCCATCGGACATGAGCCGGATCAACATGACCGACGACGCCGACACAATCTCCAAGAAGATCCGCAAGGCCAAGACCGATCCCGAGCCTTTGCCAATGGATTTGGACGGGCTGGAGGGGCGGCCAGAGGCGCGCAATCTGGTAAACATCTATGCCGGGCTGGCAGGGATGAGCGCTGAGGACGTCATGCGCGACATGGGCGGACGCACATTTTCAGAGTTCAAACCGATGCTGGCCGATCTGGCGGTGGACCGCATGGCGCCAATCTCTGCCGAGATGGGCCGTCTGATGCAAGATACGGCTGAAATCGACGCAATCTTGGGGCGCGGGTCAGAACGCGCACGTGAAATCGCCGCACCTATCCTTGCAAAAACCTATGAGATCGTCGGGTTGGTCGGCAGCTAACGCCGACGGGCGACTGTGTGGTTTTTGCCAAACTCGCGGTCTTGCCCCGTCGGTTTCTGCGTCCGTGCTTGTTTTGAAATATGGCCTGTGGCAGGCTAAACACAATTAATACCGCAATTGAACAAGGCCGCATAGACGGCCAAGCAGGCAGGCGGGCAGTAACATGATGAAATTTCCCAGGCTATCTATGCCTGTTGTCGGGTTTTCCCTGACCCTTATTGCTGGATTGGCGGGATGCTCGACCGAAGAGCTCTACAGCCGACCGTTTTTCAATTTCTCATCGTCCTATCAGTCTGCGCCGGGCGGAGCTCCGGTGTTGATGACCAATGACGCTTGGTGGGAAAAGCTGAACGACAAAACTCTCAATGCGCTGATTACCCGTGCACTGCACGGAAACATTGATTTGCGTATCGCACGCGAGCGGGTGGTCGAGGCGTATGCAGGCGTTGAAAGCGTGTCGCCACAGGGCCAGATGACTCCTTCGTCGTCTGTCCGGCGGCAGGGCGGGGTCGGCGCCAACTCGTCAAGCGAGACGCGCTCCGAGGCCACGCTGGGCGTGAACTGGCTGTTTGACCCGTATGGTTTGCGCCGCCAGCAGATACAGGCAGCAGGCGCCCGCGTGGAAGTGGCGGACGCCGAGGTCGACGCCGCCCGCCTGATGTTGATCCTCAACATGACCAATGCCTATGTCGATCTTCGGTTCAACCAGCGGCTTTTGGCGCTGCGCCGTCAGCAACTGGCGTCACGCCGCCAGACTTTTGGTCTGACGCAAACGCTGTTTGAAACCGGCGCGAGCACGAAGGTGGAAATCACCCGGACAGAGGCGCTGGTGACGGAAACCCAGACACAGATTCCACCGCTTCAGGCGCAAATTCAGAGCCGTAAGAACGAGATCGCAGTGCTGGCCGGGATGGCGCCGGGTACGCTAGGCATCGACTTGGATGGCCGGATGCATCAGCCAAACCCGAACATGTCCCCAAAAACGGGCATTCCCGCCGATCTGCTACGCAATCGTCCGGACATACGGATCGCCGAGCGCAGCTATTACGCGGCGGTGTCCGAGATCGGCGT
>JAGXGX010000026.1 GCA_024636515.1 Roseovarius sp. | reverse complement strand
GTGGGCATGAAGCAAAAGCTGTCCTCGATCGAGCGCCAGACGGCCTGGGGCTGGGCGCCGCCCACAGATCTGCGCGCAGGCATCGCACAAACCTACGCGCATTACCTAGCGCATGCCGCAAGCTGAAGCCGGGCGGGGGTGGCTTTTTCTTGGTCTAAATACCTAAATCCCGCAGCCTGCCGCACCCGATCAGCTCGCGTAGTTCGACCCTTCATCGTCTAGAATAGCCATCAGCTCGCTCAGATGCTTGTCAGATTGGCCCGGATACCCGTCCAACTCGGCGGCCGTTTTCTCGGCAATGGCATCTGGTAGAACGCGCAGGGGCTGGCCAGTTTGCAGAGCGCGGATATAGGTCTCGGCAGCCCGCTCAAAGTAATACATGCGGTTAAATGCATCGGCGACGCTATCGCCCAGCACCAGCACGCCGTGATTGCCCATGATCATCAGCTTCTTCGACGGGTCTTGCAGTTGCGCTGCGCATCGTTCGCCCTCAGCCTCTAGTGCAAGGCCGCCATACCCCTCGTCGATGACGTAGCGATTGAAAAACGTCGCGCAGTTCTGGTCAATCGGGGGCAGGCGGCTGTCGGCGAGGCTGGCAAGCACAGTGGCGTGGATCGAATGGGTATGCATGACGCAGCGCGCGTGGGGGCAGCGGCGATGGACGGCGCCATGCAGGCCCCATGCCGTGGGGTCGGGCGCGCCGGGGCGGTCCAGCGTGCCGGGATCGTTCGCGTCCAGCAGCAGCAGATCCGACGCGCGAATGCGCGCGAAATGCGCCTGATCGGGGTTCATCAGGAATTTGGTGCCGTCCTCGTTCACCGCGAGGCTGAAATGGTTTGCAACCGCCTCGTGCATGTTTAGCCGCGCGGTCCAGCGAAATGCGGCGGCCATTTGTGTGCGTGACTCCCAGTGCTGGATATTGGGCTGGTCGCTGACATTCTTTATTTGGGTGGGCATATACGGTCCTCGGTCAGGCAGGTGAGTAGGTTTAAGTACCCTGCGCGATTCGGCGTCTCGCGTGCAAGGCGCGCCAAGTGCAAGCATACCGCGAGCCGATCCCGACGGGCAGCCGTATCAGGCGTAATTCCGGCTGAAAAAGAGCGCTGCGACTCGCTAATCGCGGCTGATATGGCTCTGCCAGAGGCCTTTAGAATAGACGCCGCGGACCGGCGAGCGGGTTCTGCTGAATAGATCGCGCCGCGCAGTTTTCCTGACTAAAAGCTGCTAAAATAGGTGTATTTAGCATATTTCGCACTCTTCCGGGCAAATCTGTGTGCCTAAAACGTCACATTCCGGGCAACATCCGCCCCGCTCCGGCGGGGTTCGTTGACAGGAGACGGCTAAATACAGCATTTGGACTTCAAGTCGCGTCCATCCTTAGGAGGCGGCGGATCATGACACACATCATTTCCTGCTACTCTGAGGAGGGACACACCTTGAAAAAGCATCTGCTTAGCACCAGCGCAATCGCCCTGGGCACAATCGCACTGGCAGCACCTGTTGCCGCACAAGAATGGGACGTCTCATTCGGCGGTTTCATGAGCCAGCACGTCGCATACAAAGATCTGGGCGGCACAGCCCTGACCGTTGGCGGCGACTACGACGGCGTTGACATCCACTCGTCTAGCGAGATCATCTTCACACCTTCGATCACGCTGGACAACGGCCTGACATTCGGCGTGAACGTGCAGCTCGAAGGCGAGAATACTGGCGGTCAAATCGACGAATCGTACATGACGATCAGCTCCGACACACTCGGTCAGATCATCATCGGTTCCGAGAACTCGGCTGGTTATAAGTCCATGGTTGGCGCGCCCGGCGTTACTTCCATGTACATCAACTCGCCATCGATCTCTTCGTTCATCCCGTTCTCGCTGGCATATCCAGGCGGCTTCCGCCAGGCTGGCCTGTCGAGCTACACCGAAGTTGCAGGTAACAACGACGTTCAGCGTCTGACTTACTTCACACCTTCGTTCAATGGTCTGACACTGGGCGTTTCCTACGCACCCACCGGTGCTGTGAACGTCGCCAACTCCTTTGGCGGCCCGGACAAGAACACCCGTCTGTCGGACGTCTTCGACATTGGCGTGAACTACAGCCAGACATTCGGCACGACCAGCGTCACGCTGGCCGCACGCTACGGTGTTGGCGACACGCCCGTCGCAGGTGCTTCGGATCCCGAAACATGGGGCATTGGCGCACAGGTTGGCTTTGCTGACTTCACCGTCGGTGGTAGCTACGCCGAAAACGACAACGGTCTTGCCGGTGGTGTTAGCGACAGCGAAGGCTGGAGCTTTGGTGTTACATACGACATCGCAGGTCCATGGGCGATCGAAGCTCTGACGTATCAGGGCGAGGTCGACACTGGCCCATCCAACGCCGACTACGAAGCCTACCGTATCGGCGCAAGCCGCGATCTGGGCCCGGGCGTTGACTGGGATATCTATGTCGTGAACGTCTATGCTGACAATGGCGGCACGTCCGGCATTGGTGGCACCAAGCAGAGCGTCAGCGGTACCGTAATCGGCACCGGCATCAACCTGTCCTTCTAAGACCGGGTTGTATAGCTGAATTAGGCGGGAGGGGTGGCAACGCCCCTCCCGTTCGTTTATTTGCAGGTCTGAAATGCAACCTGCATACAGGCGGGACAGATGAGCAAAACACCGACAAAGAAAAGCGCGCCGCGCAAGGCTGCATCTAAGGTTGCCAAGCCCAAGGCCAGCCCGCCAAAGGCCAGCCCGCCAAAGGCCAGTATCGTCTGGCTTGCGTCCTATCCGAAATCGGGAAACACGTGGACGCGGATATTCCTCGCCAATTATTTGATGAACCTCGATCAGCCGGTGTCGATCAATCAGGTCCACCGTTTTGGCATGGGCGATTCCATCGCCAAGACCTACAATATGGTTGCCGCCCCTAATACACCCGACCTAAGCGACGTCGAAACGACCCTGCGCCTGCGCGACAAGGTGTTGCGCGGCATCATCGGTAACAATGCCGACGTCAATCTGGTGAAAACGCATAATATTCGCGGCGCTGCCTATGGCACGCAGCTGATCCCGGCCGAGTACACCCGCTCGGCCGTCTATATCGTACGCAATCCGATGGATATGGTCCTGTCCTACGCGCGCCACTACGGCATAGAACCTGCCGCCGCTGTCGAGGCGATCGGGCGCAGCGATAACGCCAACGCCAGCGACGGCGCCGCCGTGTGGCAATTCCTTGGCTCGTGGTCCGAGCATGTGTGCAGCTGGACTAGCAATTCACCCTATCCCAGCCTCGTCTTGCGGTATGAGGATATGTTGGAGAAGCCTGAGGAGGCATTCGGCGCGCTTGTTCGGCACCTTGGGGTTCCGCTAGAGGAGGAGAGGCTGAAGAAAGCCATCCGCTTCGCCAGCTTTGACGAGGTATCGAGCCAAGAAAAAGCCAGCGGTTTCAAAGAGAACCCCGGCAAGAGCGAGACCTTCTTTACCTCAGGCAAGGCAGGCGCGTGGAAAGACGCACTGAGCGAGGACCTGATCGAGAAGATGCGCACCGATCACCGTGCCACGATGAAACGCTTTGGGTATTTGTGACATGAGCGGCCTGAAACGCATCATCTGGATCGCGTCCTATCCCAAGTCGGGGAACACCTGGATGCGCAGCCTTCTTGCGCATTACTTCATGCCGCCGGGGCAGGCGCCTGACATCAACAACCTGCGCAATTTCACCACTGCCGATGTGCGTCAGGATTTCTACGATGCCGCGAATGGCGGCCCGTACAAAGGTACGGACCTAAAGGCTTGGATGCGCGTGCGCCCCCAAGCCCTGCGCCTGATCGCCGGATCACGGCCCAACCACCATTTCGTCAAGACGCATTGCCAGACCATCCGCATTGAGGGGCAGGACATCATCCCGCCTGAAGTAACCTCGGGTGGGATATATCTGATCCGTAATCCATTCGATCTGGCGCCCAGTTTTGCGCGGCACCAGTCGGCGGATATCGACACGGCGATCGAGCGGATGTGCAATCCTGACACGGTGATGGGAACGCCCACCGGGATTTTCGACGTGCTGGGCCGGTGGGACGATCACGTTCATTCATGGACGACTGCGCCGGGGCTGAAGCGCCGCGTGATCCGGTATGAGGATCTGCTGACCAAGCCTGCGCGCGAGATGCGCGGCCTCTTGGAGGTATTCTTGGGGCAGAAGGTGGATGGCGCGAAACTGGCCCGCGCAATTAAGGCGACAGCATTTGACAAGATGCAGAAACAAGAGCGTGAACAAGGCTTTACCGAAAAACCTGAGGGCATGGCCAACTTCTTTGCCAAAGGGCAGTCAGGCGTCTGGAAGGACGATCTGACCCCCGCTCAGGTTAGCCGCATCCGCGAAGCATTCTTGCCCGCGCTGGAGCAGCACTATCCCGAGATGCTTCGCGAGACAGAAGAATTTGCGCGACGTAGCTAAGCTATTGGCAGCGCAGCCCGCGTGCTTATGTTATGATATGACCCGGACCCAAAGGTGACCGTGATGATCAACACAGTAAAACTGTCTCTGGCCGCAATCAGCCTCGCGGGGCTTGCTGCCTGCACCCAGAACGTGCCGGCCGGTCAGTCGACGCTTGGGCCATCGCCCGCGATGGGCGGCGGTACATTTACATCGCCCGGTGGCATTTCGGTGGCAGTCGATGCGCGCAACATCGGCGGGCGGACCGGCATCTGCGGTGTCTGGGCCGAAAGTATCAATCAGTCTGTGATGACGCGTCGTTCCGCGCCCAAGATTTTGGACAGCGGCGGGGTTAGCATGGCGGGGCAGGGCGTGGCCCAAGGCCTCGGTTTCCTGCGGCAGGTCGATTCTGCCGCGACCTACGCCGGGATGGAGGCGAACTGCATCACCACGGACCGCCCGTGGCGCGCAGGTGATGAGGCGCGCCCGCTCAAGGTGCATTTCCCGCGCCAAGTAGTCTTTAACAATCTCGATGGTGGCTTTGGCGAGTCTGGCGGTATCCTGATCTGGTTCCGCCCCGGCGGCCCCGGCGCACATCCCAGCGACCGCAAACCGTGGTATCATCTGGGCGGCACCGGCGTATCGGGCAAGATAACCAGCGATCAGTAGCGCGCGCGCATTTGATACCCGGGCCGATATGTCATGTGAACACGCGTGACGGGCGCCCCCTCTAGCCATGTCGTCCGCTCTAGACGAAAGAGCGGCGCGCCGGGCGCTGCATTCAAAAGCGAGGGTAGATTGCCGTCAGCTGGAATGGCGCTAAATGCGATCTCGGCGTCGTTGAACGGCACCTCGGCGAGCAACCATTCAGTCGGTGTAATTGCGGCAAAATCTGCCTCGCGCACGTTCGGCACGGCGGCGATAAGTATCCATCGCTCCTCCAGCTGAAAGGGTGCGCCGTCAGCAGAATGAAGGGCCGTCAAGTGCAGCGCTGGCGCGTTCTCTTGCGCCCCTATCGCAGCGGTTAGCCAAGCGGGGGTGGCGACCTCGGCGCGTGAGATCAGTGCGTACGTGTAGGCCGCGCCCATATCCTCTACCGTGCGGTGCGTGACGGGGATGTCGAGGCGTGCACGTTCCGGCGGTAGGATGGCAACGCGCGTGCCACTCTTGCGTTTGCGGGTGACGACGCCCTGATCGGACAACTCGCGCAAGGCCCGGCTCACGGTTGCGCGGGCGCATCCGAATTCGGCGCATAGCTGCGCCTCAGTCGGCAAAAGAGTGCCCTGCGGCCAGATGCGCGACTGGATACGCGACGTAACTGCGCGCTTAATATCGTGATAGCTGACGCGGGCAGGGCGGGGCATTGGCGGTCCTTTGTCGTATAATGAAGGTGGCTCTCGTGATATGTCCAAACATAAGGGACAGGGTGTCTAAGATGCAAAACGGAACTTGAGAAGCCTGCATCGCGCTATAGATGTTTCTCAGCACACCAACACAAAGGATGTTCGACGATATGGTAGACGTGACGAGTGTGGGCGGTTTCATAGTATTGGTCTGCGACATCTGGGCAATCGTGTCGATCTTTGGCTCATCGGCGTCCGCAGGGCGCAAGGTGCTTTGGATCGTGGCTGTCATCTTGCTGCCGATCCTTGGATTTATCCTCTGGCTTATTTTTGGCCCGCGTGCCGCCAAGGGTGGCGGATGAGCGTGCGGGACGCGGCCACCTACGGCCGATCTCTTTGGCCCAAAGGTATGTGGCCCGCACTAAAAGGCGTCTGGACATTAATCGGCGAAAAAAACTTGAATCTTATCGCCTCAGGCATTGGTTTCTTCGGCATCCTTGCGACATTTCCGGCCATTGCGGCGCTAATCGCGCTCTGGGGCTTCGTAGCCGATCCCGGCTTGATCGAGGCGCAAGTGTCGGATTTCACGTCACTTTTGCCGAACGAAGTGGCTGAGCTGCTGACGTCGCGCGTGGCGGAGTTGGTCGCGGCCGATGCCACGACATTAGGTTGGGCCGGCGTAATTTCGGTGGGGTTGGCGGTATGGTCGGCGCGCGCCGGAATCGGCGCATTGATAATCGGGCTAAACGCCGTTTACGGCGAGAGGAACAGGGGAGGCTTGCGTCACATCCTAGTCGCGTTCGGGCTGACGGGTGGCCTGATCATACTCGCGCTCGCATGTTTCGCCGCGTTAGTCGTCGCGCCCATTGTTCTGGCGTTCTTGCCCCTTGGCACGTTCGCGGCCTTCATCGCCGAGTTTCTGAGGTGGAGTGTCGCGATTTCGACCGTATTGCTGGGCTTGGGGCTGCTTTACAGATATGCGCCCAATCGGCGCCGTACCGCGCGTGCAGGATGGATCACGCCAGGTGCGATAGCGGCTACGCTGCTATGGGCGCTCGCAACGTGGGGTTTCACGTTCTATTTGCAGAACTTTTCCAATTATAACAAGATTTACGGCTCATTGGGTGCCGTGATCGTGATGCTGCTGTGGCTATATATAAGCGCGTTCGTGTGCCTCTTGGGCGCCGCCCTAAATGCGGAGCTTGAGCTGCGTCAGCGCAAGGATACGACGCGCGGCCCCGCCCGCCCAATGGGCCAGCGAGGCGCGTTTGTCGCAGACAATTTGGACCGAAGCAGCGAGCGCAGCTAAGGCTGACCGCCTGTGCACAGCGCGGCTGACCTACCGCTGTGACGGGCCTCTCCCGCGCGCGGCATAGGCGGCGTTCAGGCCGATAACAAATGCTTCGGCCAAGGGGGACATACTGCCAGTTTGCGGCGGAGTTGCGGGATCTCGTAATGGTGCCTCGGCTGCGGCATTGCTGGCAACATCGCCTGAGGATGCGGCGATTCCAAACAGGATAAGCCCCAGACCCAGATAAACGCCCGCGATGACGAGTGCTGCAAAGAGCGACGAATATGCGTCTTCCAGCAAAATCCAGCCAGCTGATGTCAAAAAGCCCAAGCCAACCAATACTAAAATGCCACCAATGACACGCATAAGCGCGCGCCTAATGGCGCGCGCCGAACGGTGCTTTACTGCTGAGACAAGACCGATCACGGCGATCAGCGGCGCGACGTGGTCAAAATACCCACGACAAATCCAAGCGCCGCAGCCATGCCCAGCGACAAAGCGGGCTTCTCATGGACGAATTCGTGGGCCTGTTCGTTGAGTGCGGCCGCCTGTGCCTGAGCGCTTGAAAATGCATCAGCGCCGCGTGCGCGGGCCTCATTGTAACGCTTCTGCGCAGTCTCAGTCACGCTGTCTTTTTGGGCCTTGGCCATCGCGCCCAAAGTATCTGTGATACTGGCAATGTCATTACGCAGAATGGTGATCTGGGCGTGCAGGTCATCTGCGTCGGGTTTGCTTTGTGCCATTATAGGCCTCCTAAAATCCTGTACTTCGCTCAGTCAACGCGGAGGGCCATAGTTTGGTTCCCTGCGGTATCACGGCGACTTGCTGGAACCGGTCGAACCAGCGCTGCGTTAAACGATAGACGCATTATCGAGCGCAATATACAAAAATGAACGGAGATCATCATGCTATACTGGGCAATCGTTTTCTTTATCGTTGCCGTCGTCGCGGCGATCTTTGGTTTTGGCGGCGTTGCTTCGGCGTCAGCAGGTATAGCGCAAATCTTGTTCGTGATCTTTGCGGTACTGTTCGTCATCGCGCTGCTTCTGCGGGTTATGCGCAAATAGGATTGTGCAGCGCTAAAATGAGAAACACCGCCTGCATTTCTCAGCAAGCGGCGTTCCTTAAGTTTCGTGGGCGATTTAAGCTCTCTTTAGAGTTTCTGTCGATGAGAAGAACATAGCTTGCCCTACTGCCGAACGTACCTGATCCTCGGTGTAGGGTTTGGCTATGACAAACGCAGGCTCAGGCTTGTCACCGGTTAGCAGGCGCTCGGGGAAGGCTGTGATAAAGATCACTGGAATTTGGCCAATCTGCTCAAGCAAAGCGTTTACCGCATCAATGCCCGACGAATTGTCCGCCAATTGAATATCGGCAAGGATTAGGTCGGGTGTCTTTTTCAAGCCCAGCTCAATCGCCGCATCGCGCGTGCGGCCAATGCCGGTGACATTGTGACCAATCGACGTGACGATGCTGTGCAGGTCCATGGCGATGATCGCCTCGTCCTCGATAACCAGCACATCGCCCGCCATGCTTTGTTCAATTTCGCGCCGCGCACCGGCGATCAACTCTTCGGCGTCGGATGCGCTGATATCCATGATCTCGCCGATCTCGTCGGGGGTGAACCCCTCGATAGAATTGAGCAAGAGAGCTTGGCGGGTATCGGGCGTAAGTAGGCGCATGTGGCCTTGCGCTGCTGTTTCTAGGCTGCGGCTGACCGGAGCGTCACCAATGTCAGCGTCTGGGGCACCGGCGCTTTGCCAGACGAGGCGGAAGGCCCGAAAGAGGGCGACACGCGGCGACGCGCAGTCAGAGTAACTCTCACGATCTTCAAGGATTGCCTCAAGTGTGGCGGTTGCAAAAGCGTCTCCGCTGGACTGGCTACCTGTCAGCGCCCGTGCATAGCGTCTAAGGAAAGGTAAATGATGCGCGATTTGTTGTGAGAAATTGACACCCGCTTCAGAATTGCTCATCTTAACTCCACATTTAATCTTAAAGTTATTTGTTATTTCTCGGAACAAACTCGTGATCTGCGGGTTCAGTTCCGACACCCATGAAAAAAAGAAGAATCGAAGGTTGTGAGTATGGATTGGCAGACGTGAGGGTTGGACGCAAGGATAACGACGAAAGCGGTAGCGGGAATGCGCCGCAGGCTGGTACCAAGCGGGACCAGATCGATGAAAACCTACGACGTGTCTACGATGAAATGCTCGATGATGCGGTTCCTGATCGATTTGAGGATTTGCTGCGGCAGTTGCGCGAGCAGGACGAAAAATGAGCAAAGAAAAACCAGTAAGTTCGGACGCGCAGATCAATCCGCGCGACGAAATCGTCATGCACCTCAAGCCTATGCGCGCCTTCGCCCTGTCCCTGACCCGCGATATGGCGCGTGCGGACGATCTGGTGCAGGACACCGTCGTCAAGGCGTGGACAAACATCGACAAATTCACTGTCGGCACCAATATGCGTGCGTGGCTTTTCACGATTTTGCGCAACACATTCTACTCCGAGAGGCGTAAGGCCAAGCGTGAGGTTGCAGACGTTGATGGCGCTATGACAGAGCGGATGGCTGAGAAACCAGCGCATGACGGTCGCCTTGCCCTCACCGACTTTCGCCGAGCGTTTGAACAGTTGCCCGCCGAACAACGCGAGGCGCTGATCTTGGTCGGCGCTCAGGGGTTCGCGTATGAGGAGGCGGCGCGCATGTGCAATTGCGCGGTCGGTACTGTCAAAAGTCGCGCAAATCGCGGGCGTAAAAGATTGGCCGAGATGTTGCACATGCACGAGGACGAAGCGATGGAGCTGACGGATCAGGCGACAATTGCCGTTATCAGCCGCAATCCAGGGATGTAACACGCGTGGATTCCATTAGATCTGAAAGGGCGGTGGTCCCAGAACACGGTTGGCAATCGCCGCGCAAATACAACGCGCTTCTGCCGCGTGTTGCATTGATGCTGACGCTTGCCCTTTTGCCTTTGGGTATCATCGCCGTCGTTCAAACCCAAAACGCTTATAACAACGTACGTGATACCTATCGCGCTAGTCTCAGCGCGCAAACAGCGCGCCTCGTCTCATCCGAGAGGGAGGCCATTCAGGGCGCGCAGGGCATCACTCAGGGATTGGCTGACTCGCTTGCAGTTCTAGGCCCGAGCGATGCGATTTGTTCGGATCTGATGAGGTACTCGTCTCAGCGCAACGAACGGGTAGTGTTTTTAGGCTACGTCGACACTGCGATGAAATCGGACTGCAATAACTTCGGAGAATCCTACGACTTCTCGAAATTGCCGACATTGGCCCGCGCTATGGAGCGAGCGGTTTTATCGGTCAGCTTTAATCAGTCCGGCGGTGCCAGTGGCCAGCCGGTTATCATCGTCCAGCAGCCTGTATTCAGCGCGCAAGGCATATTTAAGGGTTTCGTCAACCTATCGATGCTGACAAGCGAAATTGTGCAGGACCAATCTAGCGATAGTTTGGCACGTGGCGCGGTCACCATGACATTCAACGACGATGGCGAGGTGCTGACCAGCAATGGCGCACCCGGCGACTATGAAAAGTACCTTCCTGAGCAGACGCAACTGGTGGATTTGGTCGGTAAAGGCAGCCAGCTATTCTCAGAGAATGCGCGAAACGGAAAGCCTCGCGATTTCGCAGTGGTGCCGATCCTTGAGGGTAAGGCATACGCGCTAGGCAGCTGGCAGCCGGTACGCCCATTGATGCGTGACCGCGCATTTTCGGCGTTCACGTTGCTCTTTCCGCTGCTGATGTGGCTAATTAGCCTACTCGTCGCGCTGGTGGCTATCCGGCTTCAGGTGATCCGACCGATCCGCATTCTTGGACGCCAGATGCGTGATTTCGCTGAGGGGCGCCGTGTGTTCCGTAGTGAGGCGCTCGACTCAGCCCCTAGCGAGCTTCGCGAGATTGGCGAGACCTTCTCGACGATGGCGCAAAAGGTTATCCGCGACGAGGCTGATCTGGAAAATACGGTGCATGAGAGGGACGTGCTGATTAAGGAAGTCCATCACCGGGTCAAAAATAATCTCCAGTTGATGTCGTCGATCCTGAACATGCAGGCCCGTAACGCACCCAGCACCGATACCCGCAATGCTCTGCGAAAAGTTCAAGACCGGTTGACCAGTCTCGCTGCTGTGCACCGCGGCCTGTATGAGACACCGCAGGTCAGCCAAGTCCGGGTCGACGTACTGCTGGGCGATCTGCTAGGCCAACTTGCCACGCTGGGCGAGGGTGGGGCGGTTCCGCTGGATGTGGATTTTCAGCTGGAGCCTGTTACGCTCGTTCCCGATCAGGCAGGGCCGTTGGCGATGATGGCGGCGGAGTCATTTACTAATGCACTTAAATACGCAACCGCAGGCAAAGATGGCCGGTGCCATATCCGTGTACGCCTGCATCCTGATCCATCAGGGCCTGACATGGTCATGTTCGAGGTGGGCAACACCGTTAAAGACAAGGTGAGCGCTGATACAGAGCAGGGGCTTGGCCTTAAACTGATTCAGGCGTTCTGTGCGCAGCTCGACTGCCGGATAACCACCAGCGAAGAAGACTCAGACTGGTACGTAATGCAGGTCTGCTTCAAAGCGCAGGAATTCGCCCCCGAACAGCACATGCCGCGTGTTTAATCGCAGCGAGGAAGGCGGCACCTGATGGAGCTGATTTCGCTTCCGGTTCAGGCTGCGCTGTGGGGCCTTGTCGCTGGTGGGGCATTGCTGGTTGGCGCATCCATCGGATATTTCTTGCGCCTTCCTGCAATCGTCGCGTCGTCTGTTATGGCATTCGGGATCGGTGTGCTGATCTCGGCGCTGGCGTTTGACCTGATGGATGAGGCGTTCGCGCTGGGCGGTATCTGGGCTGCGGTCACCGGATTTGCCCTTGGTGGAACGCTTTATGCTTTGGCGGGTGCCGCACTGGCGCGGAGCGGTGCGCGGGGTCGCAAACTATCGGGCGGGGCATCCGCTACCAGTCAAAGCGCGGCAGCCTCGCTGGCTATCGCTGTCGGCTCACTGCTGGACGGTATCCCCGAAAGCGGCGCCATCGGCGTATCGCTACTGGATGGCGAAGGCGTCGCGCTGGTCACGGTACTGGCCATCGTCGTGTCGAATATACCCGAAGGTCTGTCCAGCTCAATGGGGATGAAAAAGGCGGGCAAATCTGCCACCTATGTGTTCTCTATCTGGATCACCATTACGCTGGTGTGCTCATTGTCGGCATGGCTGGGATACATGGTAATCGGGCAGATGGGCCCGGCTGTCATCGGCGCAGCGACGGCCTGCGCCGCAGGGGCGATTTTCGTCATGCTGATCGACACCATGATCCCCGAGGCATTTGACGAGATCCACTCGTGGTCCGGTCCGATCGCCGGAATCGGCTTCGTGCTAGCCTTCGCGGCTAGTCGGCTGTTGTAGGGGTTGGAACGGAAAAGGGCGGCCCGTTGGCCGCCCCCGTGGTCGCTTCTAATGAGCCGATTACTTCTTTGCAGTCGTGTGATGCGCGCCGATGAACCATGCGTCCTTGCTCACGCCCCGACTGACAGCAGTATAGAGGTCTGCGGTTTCCTCGTCGCCGACTTCGCCAACCTCCTTGAGGCCCTCATGTACCAGCGACACAAACTGAACCATCCGCTTTTTTAGCTCGTCGATATGCACGTCCTGATGCACAGCGTCGCGGGGGTACGCATCAAGCTTGCCGTTCTTTTCGACGCCGTCCAGCGTGCCATCGGCTGTGCCCCCCAGAATGACGATGCGCTCGGCGATGACGTCGACATGCTCGTCCATACGGGCGCGGATATCGTCCAACAGCTCGTGAATACCGATAAAGCTGGGGCCCTTGATATTCCAGTGCGCCTGCTTGATCGCCAGCTGCAACTGGATACCGGTCGCCAGTGATGTGTTGAGGTGATTGATAGATGCCTCGCGCGCATTATCGCTGAGGTAGTCTGTAAACTTCTCGGTCATGTGAGTGCCTTTCTGTCGATAGCAACAGCGCGGCTGGCCTAAATTGCGGCCGCGCAGTGTATATAGGTACTACGCGGCGGGGTGCCATTAGGTTCCAGACCGTCTGCGCGGGGCGCCTTATCGACCGCTCATGATCATACGGAACCGAAGCTGGTCAAAGATCACGGCGAGGATCAACAGCGCGCCAAGCAGTACCATCTGCATGTAGGAACTGACCTGCGCGAGGTTCATACCGTTCTGCACAAGAATGATGAAAAATCCGCCCAGCACCACGTTCTCGACGCGCCCCAGCCCACCCCTGAGCGAGACGCCAGCAATCACGCAGGCAGCGATGGATTCCAGCGCGATGGTGCCTCCGAGGTTTGCCTCGCCCGACTCCACCCTCGCGGTCAGCAACAGACCGGTAAGGGCCGCGATCAGCGAGCAGAGGATGTAGGCCATCATCAGCGTGCGTTTCGTATTGATCGCGGACAAATGCGCCGCCTTGATATTACCGCCGACCGCATAGACCTGCGCGCCCAGCCGGGTGCGCGACATAAATAACCACATGGCAGCAATGCAGACGGCAGCAACGATCACGGGTACCGGGATACCCCATAGGCGGCCAAAGCCAAACATGTTGCCAAATTCGTAGGGCAGGCCCGACACCGGAATTCCGCCCGTCAGGAAGAGGGCAAGGCCCGCACCCACCGAGGATACACCGAGCGTCATAATGAACGGCGACACCTCGAACACGGCCACGCCGATGCCGTTGATCCCGCCCACGACGATGGCCGCGCCAAAGCCTGCGAGCGCGCCAATGGCGATCGCCAGCCATACCGCATCGGGGAAAATCGGCACCATCGCGACCATGACCGTTGCCGACACGACCGAGCTAAGCGCGATAACGGTCCCCACCGACAGATCAAACCCGCCCGAAATCAGCACCAGCATCTGGCCCAATGAGACGAGGATCAGATAGACCGATTGCCGCCCCACATTGACGAGGTTCTGCACCGTCAGAAACTTGTCCGACATGATGGTAAACACAATCAGCGCGATCCCTAGGAAGAATGGCAGCACGCCCACCCGGATGAAAATTCGCCTCAGTAGATGTTCCTTTGGTGCTTCTTCGCGTGCGCTGGTGGTCATGCGGTCTCTCCCGTTTCGTCAAAGAAGTGGCGCAGCACGTTGTCTTCTGTGCGCTGCTCGCCTGTCAGCTCGGCGGTGATGCGTCCTTCGGCCATGACCAGTACGCGGTGCGCGAGGTTCAGCACTTCGGGCAGGTCGGATGAGATCACGATCACTGCCTTGCCCGAAGCTGCGATATCGCCGATCAGCCGGTAAAGGGCCGCGCGCGTACCCATGTCAACGCCGACCGTCGGCTCGTCAAATATGAAAAGGTCGGCGTCGTGGCCAAAGCTTTTGGCGAACAGCACTTTTTGCTGGTTGCCACCCGACAACTGCGCGACGGCCTTGGAGCGGTAGCTGTCTCTCAGCTCAACCGTCTCGAATATCTCGGCCGCCGCAGATCGTAGCGCGCGGGGGCGGATCATCGCACCGCGCGCCTCGCGGCCCATCATCAGGTCGATGCTCAGGTTTTGCCACGCGCTCTTGGCCAGGTCCAGACCCTCGCTCTTGCGGTCGGATGACAGGTAATAAATCCCTGCGCCGATCACGTGCCGCGTGGCCATGCCGGTAATGTCCGCGCCCTTCCAACGGACAGTCCCGCCTCGGACGCTTTGGATGCCCATGATGCTGCGGAAAAGACGCGATTTACCCGACCCGACCAGCCCGGCCATGCCCAGCACCTCGCCGCGCCGGGCGGTCAGGGACGCAGCCCGTACGCCCCATGCGCGAAGGGCGTCCACCTCTAGCAGCACCTCGGCAGGCTGGTGCGGAATGTCGGGATATATGTCGCGGATCGCGCGGCCTGCCATCATCTCGACCAGCGTGGCCTCGTCGGTATCGGCCATGGCGGTGGTGCCAATATAGGACCCGTCGCGCAGTACAGTCACGCGGTCTGCAATCCGCTCAAACTCATGAATGCGGTGCGAGATATAGATGATCGCGACGCCTTGCGTCCGCAGCTTCAAAATCGTCTTAAAGAGGTGATCGACCTCGCGATCGGTCAGCGATGCTGTCGGCTCGTCTAGGATCAGAACCTTGGGATCGCCGTGAAATGCCTTGGCGATCTCGACCATCTGCTGCTGCGCGCGGCTTAGATGAGAGACCGTCTCGCCCACCGGGACGTCAAAGCCCAGCTCATCCAGCAGCGCCTGTGCGCCGCGTCGCATGGCGCGATGATCGGTAAAGGGGCCAAACCCCGGCTCGCGGCCCAGAAACATATTCTGTGCAACGGTCATGGTGGGTATCAGTGAAAATTCCTGAAAAACTGTATAGATGCCAGCAGCCTGCGCATCCGCAACCGAGGCGAAGCGCACTGGCGCGCCCTCGACCAGAATCTCGCCTTCGCTGGGTGTATTCGCACCGGCCAGCAGCGAGATCAGCGTCGATTTTCCTGCGCCATTCTCGCCGAACAGGACATGGACTTCGCCTGCCTTTAGGTCGAAATCGACATGGTCCAAGGCGATTACGCCCGGGTAGGCGCGCGTCAGGCCACGCGTCTGGATAAGGGGGGTATCGGTCATGTGGGGGGCGGCCCTTTGAAAAGGCGGGTGCGCCGGGCGGATCATGCCGCCCGGCAACGTAAGTTATTCGACCGAAAAGACCGGCGAGAAGTCCTCGGGCGGCAGGACGGTGCTGCGATCAGTGTCCGCCAAGTTGTCCTGATTGATCACAAAGATCTTGGGGCCGACATGCTTGATGACATCCTTTTCCTCAAGGATGCGGACGGCCTGATCGACTGCCATACGCGCCTGAATGACCATCGAGTCGGCGGGCGCGGCGGTGATAAAGCCTCGCTCGATCCCGGTCCAGACGCCGGGCGTCAGGTAGAACGACAGGATGCCGATCTGGTCCATCAAGCCGCGCGAGCGGATGACGCCTTGTGCCGCTTCCGCCGTCACTGCGGTACCTGCGATATAGTTGACCTCGGGGTTGGCTTGCAGGACATCCTCGACCAGCTTCAGCTGTGCCTCCTTGCCAGTGTCGCCATATCGCGGCTCCAGCACCTTGACGGCCGAACCGGCAACGGCATCCATAAAGCCGGTATTTGCGGCCTCTACCCAGCCTGCACCTGCGGGGCCGGGGAACCAACCAACGACAACTTCTTCGCTACCTTCTGGGTGCTTTTCGGCGAGGTAATTGCCGATCTCGCTGCCCATCGTATTGAACGACACCAGCGCCTTGCCAGCGATATCCTGCGATGACACGCCGTTGACGACGTCAATGACCGGGATGCCTTTGCCCGCAACTTCGGAGATGACCGCATTCAGGCCATCAAACGAGATTGCGCCGACGATAATCGCATCCGCGCCGCCAGCGACGCAGTCCTCGATCTGGCTGATCTGGTTGGCAAGCTCGGTATAACCACCCGCCTCGGTGACGTTCAGTTTGACGCCCAATCGGCGCGCCTCCTCGACGAGGCCGTAATCGACGCCCAACCAGTATGCGTCTTTCATATGGGGCAGGGCGGCGCAGATGCTCCACGCCTTTTCGGCCTTGTCGAGCGCCTCGTATGTCACGGCGCTCCGCTCGCCGTCGGCGGCGAATGCAGGCGTGGTTTCCTCGGCATCGTAGGGATACCAGGCTTCTGCGGCCAGCGCCGCACCGGGCAGCAATGCTGCGGCCAGCGCAGTGCTGAGGGTGAGTTTCGTGAGTGTCTTGGTCATTTGTCGTTACTCCCTTGGTTTTTTATGGGCGGGCATGATGCCCGCCTCGTTTATGGTCCGGCGCGCCTTACTTTAGCGCGCTTCGGATCTTGTCCAGCCGTGCGCTGCGCACGTGCCGCGCAGCCAGCGCGGCTGCCATGTCCACCTGACGAAACTTGACCGGGGTGTTGGGCTGCAACTGGCCGATCAGGTCCATGTCGGCAGAGATGATTGCGCCGATGGTGAAATATCCACCGCCTGACACCGCGTCGCGGTGCAGCACGATAGGCTCCGTCCCGCCGGGGATCTGGATCGAGCCATAGGAATAGCACCCATCCACGATGTTCGACGGGTCCGACCCGGCGCCAAAGGGCTGATCGCGCTCCACAAACTCCATCGGATTTCCGCCGCGAAAGCGATATCCCATGCGGTCTGCTTCGGGCGCGACCTTCCACTCGTCTGCAAAGAACTGCTTTTGTGAGGCTTCCGTCAGACGGTGCCAATATAGGCCGGGCAGCACGCGCAATTCGACGGGTTTGGGCAGCTCGGCCAAAAGGGACTGATCCAGCGTGCGCTCCTTAACGCCCGCGGTCGCCTTGCCGACTGGCACCGTATCGCCCGCCGCCAATGCACGGCCCTCAAAGCCGCCAAGCGCGCCGATAGGATAGGTGGAGCGGCTACCCAGCGCAGGGGGCGTGTCGACACCGCCATTGATGGCGATATAGATGCGCGCTCCGGTTTTCAGGAAGCCGAACTTGAGTGTCTGGCCTGCTTTGACGGGAAACGATGTCCAGCCCTTATGCTCTTCGCCATCGACGAACACGGGCATTTCAGCCCCGCCGATAGCGACCAGCGCATCGTCATTGAACTTCAACTCGGGCCCCATAAAGACGGCTTCCAGACCAGCGGCATCCTCGGGGTTACCGACCAGCATGTTGGCAATGCGCATGGCCTCGCGGTCCATCGCGCCGCCCTCGGGGATGCCGAGGTGGAAATAGCCGGGTCGCCCCAAATCCTGAATGGTGGTCAAAAGGCCGGGTTTGATAACTTCAAACGTCATTGAGAGCCTCCATCAGCTTGGCGTTGGTGCCTTCCATGTCGCCGTTAAAATCCTCCAGATCGAAGGTCACTTCGGCGATGCGGGGCTTGTAGGTGCCGTCCTCGACCGCCTTTAGGATGCGGTCATATTCCTCGCGGTCAATCGGCTTCCACTTGACGATGTCGCCCGGCTTGAAGAACACCATGAAGTCCTTGAGATAGCTGACCTTCTGATCCGCATCAAAGATGGTCATGGGCGTGATGCCAAACATCTGGTAGCCGCCCGCCCCGCGCACGGAATAGACGCAAGAGAAGCATCCGCCGTAGCCGACCGTCTGTTTCGGCGTGTCGGTGCGCGGCTTGAGGTATTTGGGCACCTCAATTTGCTTGTCCCGCTCGACCAACTGGTAGAGAAACGGCAGGCCCGAAACGAAACCGACCATCGACACGAACCAAGGCGCAGAATGATGCGCCTCGATGAACGCTTCGACGCTATCATAGCCATTGATGCGCGCGGCATAGTCCAGATCGGTGCCCGATGGGTCCTGATGTCGCTCGCGAAAGCGTATGACGCAGTCATGTGTCCACGGGTCCTGATAGAACACCGGCACTTCGACGATGCGCGTTTCCAGCCGCTTTTCGGCGTTGATGGCGATCTTCTCCAGCTCTTTGAGCTTGGCCATCATGTCTTCGGGCGCGATTACTTCGGGATCGTAGCGCACTTGGAACGATGCGTTCGCCGGGCAAATCTCGCGCACACCGTCGATATTGGCCTCGCGCGCTGCGTTGCTCATGGCGAGCGATTTGAAAAAGGCGTCCAGCGACATCTCCTCGTCCATCTCGACAAAGATATGTTCGTCGCCGCCGTATGAATACCGTGTCTTCACGATGCTCCTCCTGTGTGACATTCAAGGTTGCCCGCATCCAGCCATGGCTCCAGCCATTGGGTGTGGATGCGGCCCGCGCGCACGTCGGCTGATTGCGCCAGCGCTTTGTGCAGTGGGATGGTCGTCTTGAGCCCGCCGATTTCAATAGTGTCCAGCGCGCCCTTCATCTTGTCGATGGCGGCTTCGCGGGTATCCGCATGCACGATTAGCTTGCCAATCAGCGAGTCATAGAAGGGCGGGATCTGGTAGCCCTCATAGAGAAAGTGATCGACGCGGATGCCATCCGACTCAGGCAGATCCAATTTGCCGACAATGCCGGGGAACGGCATGAACTTCTTGAGGGGGTCCTCGGCGTTCAGGCGCACTTCGATGGCGTGGCCGTTCAGCTTGATGTCATCTTGGGTTACAGGCAGCGCCTCGCCACCTGCGACACGGATCATCAGGGCAACCAGATCAAGGCCGGTGATCATTTCGGTCACAGGATGCTCGACCTGAATGCGCGTGTTCATCTCGATGAAGTAGAACTTGTCAGCTTTGGCATCATAAAGGTACTCAACCGTTCCGGCGCCGCGATATTCGACAGCCTCCGCCAGATCGACGGCGGCATTGCACATCGCATCGCGCGTCGCCTCGGGCAGGCCAAAGGCCGGAGCCTCCTCCCACACCTTTTGGCGGCGGCGCTGAAGCGAGCATTCCCGCTCAAAGCAATGAACGGCGCGCTTGCCGTCGCCCATGATCTGCACCTCAATATGGCGCGGCTCGCGGATGACTTTTTCGATGTAGAT
>JAGXGX010000129.1 GCA_024636515.1 Roseovarius sp. | reverse complement strand
TCGTAGGGGTCCGAGATGCCGGTGAACTCCTTGATCTTGCCTGCGCGGGCCAGCTTGTAGAGGCCCTTGCGGTCGCGGCGCTCGCATTCCTCCAGCGATGTCGCGACATGGACTTCGACGAAGGCGCCGAACTCTTCGACGTCCTCGCGCACCGCGCGGCGGGTGGTCGCATAGGGCGCGATCGGCGCGCAGATGGCGATGCCGCCGTTCTTGGTGATCTCGCTGGCGACATAGCCGATGCGGCGGATGTTCAGATCGCGGTGCTCCTTGCTGAAGCCCAGCTCGGAGCTGAGGTTTTTGCGCACGATATCGCCGTCCAGCAGCGTCACGGGGCGCCCGCCCATCTCCATCAGTTTGACCATCAGCGCGTTGGCGATGGTGGATTTGCCGCTGCCCGAATAGCCGGTGAAAAACACGGTAAAGCCCTGCTTGGCCCGCGCGGGACGCGTGCGGCGCAGCTCCGTCACGACCTCGGGGAAGGAGAACCATTCGGGGATCTCAAGGCCCTCTTGCAGGCGGCGGCGCAGCTCGGTGCCGGAGATGTTCAGGATCGTGACGTCGTCCTTGTCCTCGATCTCGTCCATCGGCTCGTACTGGGCGCGCTCTTGCACATAGACCATATGCTTGAAATCGACCATCTCGACGCCGATCTCGGACTGGTATTTGCGGAACAGGTCCTGCGCGTCATACGGCCCGTAGAAATCCTCCCCGGCCGAGTTCTTGCCGGGGCCCGCATGATCGCGGCCGACGATGAAATGCGTGCAGCCGTGATTGGCGCGGATCAGGCCGTGCCAGACCGCCTCGCGCGGGCCGCCCATGCGCATGGCAAGGTTCAGCAGGCTCATCGCGGTGGTCGATCCGGGGTATTGGTCCAGCACCGCCTCGTAGCAGCGCACGCGGGTGAAGTGATCGACATCGCCGGGCTTGGTCATGCCGACGACGGGGTGGATCAACAGGTTCGCCTGCACCTCCTTGGCGGCGCGGAACGTCAGTTCCTGATGCGCGCGGTGCAGCGGATTGCGCGTCTGGAAGGCGACGACCTTGCGCCAGCCCAGCTTGCGGAAATAGGCGCGCAGCTCGTTCGGGGTGTCGCGGCGGGCGCGGAAATCATAATGCACGGGCTGCTGAATGCCGGTGACCGGGCCGCCAAGATAGACCGCGCCCGCCGTATTGTGCAGGTAATTGACCGCCGGATGGGCGCTGTCATCGGCGCCAAAGACGCCCTTGGCCTCGCGCGCCTTGTCGGGCGTCCAGCGGTCGGTGACGGTCATGGTCGCGAGGATCACACCCTCAGGATCGCGCAGCGCGATGTCCTGGCCCAGCTCAAGTTTGCCCGCAAACTCCTCCGCCACATCCAGCGTGATCGGCATCGGCCACAGCGCACCCGAGGCGAGGCGCATATCACTGACCACGCCGTCATAATCGGCCTCGCTCATGAACCCCTTCAGCGGATTGAACCCGCCATTCATCAACAGCTCCAGATCGCAGACCTGCCGCGCCGTCAAATCGTGACTGACCAGCTCCGCCGCCTCCAGCTTCAGCTTCTGCGAAGACTCGTGGCTGACGTAGAGTTCCGGGATGGGGCCGAGATTGTTGAGCTTCGTCATGGGGTCACTTTCAGAGTTTGACTGCGAAAATTTCGAAATGGGCCCACTCGAACCGGATGGCGCGAATGACCCGTTTGTTTTGCCGCGCAGTAGCCCGCAAATGTGGCAGAAGTCTAGCGGTAGGTTCAATTATTGTCCGGGAAGGACCAATTTTCTGGCAAACGCCGCGGGCGGGGCGCGGACGTCTGCCAATCACGCCGCTTTGCTACACATAATTTGCCTCCCTCAGGGCGCGCACGATCAACCCATGAAGCCCCATCCGTCGGGCACGAAGCCATGCGGTAGCACCGCGCGCGTCGCTGTCTCTTCGCCCAGCCAGATGGCCATGGCGGTCAGCGGCTGGTCCGGCAAGGATGCGGCCAAGTAGTCTGTGCCATCCTCGTCGGGGGTGCGGGCGCAATCGTAGCCTGCCTCGCCTAGCGCGGCCTCAGCTGCGTCCCAATCGGCGCCGTCCTGCGGCACGAAGGCATAGTCGATATCGGCGACGTCCGGCAGGTCTGCGCCGCCTGAGACGTCGTCCCAGACAGCATAGGTGTCGCGGCGTTGGGCGGCAAAATCATGTTTCATTCTGCGGCATTCTTGGTGGCGGGGGCTGCGCTAACGGCATCTTCGTTCTCGGCCATGCCATGCTCGGCCAGCCAGCGCTCGGCCTCGAGCGCGGCCATGCAGCCCATACCGGCGCTGGTGACGGCTTGGCGATATTTGTGATCGGTCAAATCGCCGGCGGCAAAGACGCCCGGCAGGGACGTCTCGGTGCTGTCGGGCTTGGTCACGACATAGCCGCCCATATGCGTCTCCAGCACGTCCTTGACCAGCTCATTAGCCGGCGCGTGGCCGATGGCGATAAAAACGCCCTTGGCGGGGATATCGGTGATCTCACCCGTTTTGGTGTGCTTGACCTTTACACCTTCGACGCCCAGCGGCGCGTCAGTGCCATAGACCTCTTCCAGCTCGTTGAACCAAAGGGTGTGGATCTTGGGATTCTTCTCTAGCCGGTCGATCAGGATGCGTTCGGCGCGCAACTCGTCCCGGCGGTGCACCAGCGTGACCTTGGAGGCGAAATTCGTGAGGAACAACGCCTCTTCGACTGCCGTGTTGCCGCCGCCGATAACGACGATCTCCTGCCCGCGATAAAAGAAGCCGTCGCAGGTTGCGCAGGCTGATACGCCAAATCCCTTGAATTTTTCCTCGCTGGGCAGGCCAAGCCACTTGGCACGCGCGCCGGTGCAAAGAATAATCGCGTCGGCGACATACTCGGTACCGCTGTCGGACTGGCAGACATACGGACGCTTGGAGAAATCAATCGTGCTGATGATATCGCTGATAATTTCGGCGCCCATCGCCTTGGCGTGTGCCTCCATCCGGAGCATCAGGTCAGGGCCTTGCACCTCTGTATCGCCGGGCCAGTTCTCGACCTCGGTCGTAGTGGTCAGCTGGCCGCCGGGCTCAATCCCCTGCACGAGGACCGGCTCCAGCATAGCGCGGCTGGCATAAACGGCGGCGGTATAGCCCGCCGGGCCGGAGCCGATGATCAGAACCTTGGTCTTTTTCGTGCCGGCCATATGCGCCCCCGTCTAGTGGTCTGTGTTTCATTGCTTGATATAGACGCGGGCGGCTGGCGGCGAAACCCCCCGCAAGGCGGGGTTGCAATTGCAGTATGAGTGGCGGTATTCCACGCAACGATCTTGCGCGCATGCGAAAGATTGTTGCGCTGCATACCCTGATTGATATAACAATCGCGAAATTTCACGAGAGCTGGAAAACATGTCAACGACCCGTCTGGATCCGATCGACCGCAAGATACTGGCCGAGCTTCAGGCCGATGGCCGCATGACAAACGTGGAGCTGGCACGCCGTGTCGGTATATCCGCACCGCCCTGCCTGCGCCGCGTGCGCACCTTGGAAGAGGCGGGCTATATTCGTGGGTATCACGCCGATGTGGATGCGCGGGAGTTGGGGTTCGAGGTGCAGGTATTCGCCAATGTCGGATTGCAAAGCCAAGCCGAGGCGGACCTGACCGCGTTCGAGAAGCGCTGCGCCGAATGGCCGCTGGTGCGCGAGTGTCACATGCTGAACGGCGAAGTGGATTTCATCCTGAAATGCGTAGCGCCGGATCTAAGTACGTTCCAACGCTTCCTCACCGAGGAACTGACCGCAGCGACCAACGTGGCGAGCGTCAAGACTGCGCTGGTCATTCGCGGCGCCAAGGATGAGCCGGGCGTGCCGTTCGAGGTGCTGGAGGCACGGCTGGCGCGCGGCGCGTAACGCGGGCAGTCTGTTTTCAGGTGACAGCCTTGGCGCCCGTTCCAAGGGGTGCGCGCGGATGCACGAGGCCGCCGAAGTCGGCGGGGTGCTCAACATGCGGAAACAATTCGATGAACTGAGCCAGCTGGCGGAATGTCAGGTGGTGTTCAAATCCTGGGCCGGGGTGATACGTCTCAACCGCGAGGCCCGCAGCGATGATCGTCGCGTGGCGGCGCAGCGCGAGGTGATAGAGTTGCACCGCGCCCGGCGGACAAAGTTCGATGACGTGCGTGCCGTCAAGTATATCGCGCACCGGTCGTAGCACCATTTCGGAATGCGCATTGGCGGACTGCGACTGATTGCGCTGCGCAATGCGTGCGCCCGGTCCGGTCATCAGGTCGGCCATAGGGCGGCCCATACCCAGCGCGCCGGTCATGATGCGTGTCAGGCGCAATGCGTCTGGCGCGGTTTCGCTTCGGCGCAGCGACATGCTTCCGATCCATAAAATGGGGGAGGGGCCGCGCTCGTTCGTGAGCACTTTCATACCGGGGGCCAAGTCTTCGATCGCGACGGGGCCGTGCGGGGTGGCGATCAGCGTACCGCGCGCAAACGCCGAAAAGGCTGCCTCAAATACGGGTAGTGCGGGAACGGTGCGGCGCGCCTCGCGCGCGCTGCCGTCACTGTGCAGGTAAGCGATATCGCACGCCTGCGTTGGAGGCTGGGGGGCGCCTCGTAGCCTCATGACCTCGCGGTCAGCCGAATCCTGCGCCCGGCCAGGTTCGGCGCGTAGGGCGCCTGCTAGGCTGATGACGGACGGGGTGTAGACCATGTTTTATTGCGCTTTCTAAGGCTGCTTTGCGAAGGAATGCTGACGCACTAAATCCGGCATGCGCAGGCACGCGGGCGAAGGCCACTCACCCTCGGCATGCGTTATCAGGCGCTGTGCAGCATCCGGCGACGGGGCATCGCAGCCGTAACGCGCTTGGAAAATCCGCTGCGCTGGCCGCGCTGAAAGGGGAGGGCTGGCAGTTCGTTGCCTGCGGTTTTCAGAACGGACGCCATCCAGCGTTTCTGCGGCTTGCTCTGCGTGTTCATGTCAATGCTCCAACTCTGCCCGACTGCCGGGTCTGGTGTATATCTGACACCAACCTGACAGTGATTTGCGGCTATGATTTGGCAGGGGCAGGGTAATTTCCACCGATAGGCAAAATTGCGAGCGCCGCCACAACGGCTTATGAAAAGCGACTGTTTTTAGATGAAATTACTTAATTTTGCCAAGGCTGCGCTGCCTGCTATCCTACTGCGCGCATCGCAATTTAGGCGCTCTCGTGGCGGGCATGCCCCATACCTGCCCGGATTACATGCGGATACACGCGATCAGGCGGCCGTAGTCCACCTCGCCCAGGTGCGTGGTGCGGCGATAGGAGTAGAACCGATCCGCGTCCCCATAGGTGCAATGGCCGGTCCATTCAGCATGACCCACCCCGGCGCTGCGCAGCCGGGCGAGGCCGAAGCCAGTGAGGTCAAACTGCATTTTATCGCCGTTGCCGGGGGCAAAGAATTCCGCATGGCCCGGATCCGCCGCCAAAAACGCGTCTGCAAAATCCGCGCCGACTTCATAGGCGGCTTGGCTGATGGTGGGGCCGATGACCGCGCAGATATTGCCACGTGCGGCGCCAAGGCCGACCATGGCATCAACCGTGGCCTCCAGCACGCCGTCCAGCGCGCCGCGCCAGCCAGCATGGGCTGCGCCGATTACGCCCGCATCTACATCGGCAAACAAGACGGGTTGGCAATCGGCAGTCAGGATCGCCAGCGCAATTCCGGATGTGGCGGTGACCATTGCATCCGCGCGGGGCCGCTCAATCAGCGGCGCGTCCAGTACGGCCACATCGGCGGAATGTATCTGGCGCACGCTTTGCAAATGATCCGGCGCGACGCCCATCGCGTCTGCCACGCGGGCGCGATTGATGCAGACGATTTCCCGCAGATCACTGGACCCTTGGCCGCAGTTTAGACCTGTGAATATGCCCGATGACGCCCCGCCGCGCCGGGTAAAAAACCCGTGGCGCAGGGGCGCTAGGCTATCGGCGGTCAGGATTTCCAGCGTCATGAGACAAGTCCCGGCGGCGGCGCGGCGCCCTCGGGGTAAAGGCCCATCACCTTAAAGAGCGTCCCCATTTCGTCGGGGTGGGTCAAGCGCCGATGTGCCGCGACATGCGCACTGCGCGCCTCGCCGCCTAGCGCGTCTGCTAGCTTTTGCGCCCGCTGCGCGATGCCCAGACGCTCCAGAACTACGCCTTGGGTGCTGAGGCGGGTATGCTGTGCGGGCGCGGCGGCCAGTGCCAGCGCCTCGAAATCGACATGCGCAGTCAAATCGGCGGTGCCGGGGTCCGCATAGGGATCGGCGGCCGCATGCGCGCGCAATGCCTGAAACGTATCGCCAAGCGCGCGCCAGTCACCGTAGTCCACAATCAGCGCTGCGCCGCCAAACTGCGCGATCTGCTTGCCGATCTGGGCGGCGATGCGGGTGCCTGTGGGGCAAAACTCAACGATATCGCCCTCTGCCGTGTCCTCCAGCCGGTGCGTTAGCATCGGCAGCAACGTGGGTGCGCTGAGGGCGGGCGACAGGCTGGCACCATCGCGGCTGACCATCAATTCGCGCCATGCGTCACCGCTGCGCTGCGCCTGCCGGATTGGCAGCGCGTCAAAAAATTCGTTGGCGATTAGAAACAGGGGCAGCTCCGGCAGCGCCTCGACGCCTGAGTGCCATATGGGGGCGCAGCCTTCCAGCCTCTTGGCCTGCACAGCGCGCAAGGTCTGAGATGTCTCGACCAGATGCACCTGCGCGGCAGCGTGAAAGCCGGGCACCCCGTGCGTGGCGCGCAGGATATCGGCCATCAGCGTGCCGCGCCCCGGTCCCAGCTCGGCCAGTGCAAAGGCGCTTGGCGCGCCCTGATCCAGCCATGTTTGAGCAAGGGAGAGGCCCAAAAGCTCGCCGAACATCTGGCTGATCTCGGGGGCGGTGGTGAAATCGCCCGCTGTGCCAAAGGGATCGCGCGTGGCGTAGTAGCCATGTTTGGGATGCATCAGGCACAGCGCCATGTAATCAGCCAGCGTCATCGGCCCGTCCGCATCGATCTGCGCAAGGATCAGATCGCCGAGCGGGGTCATTTGCTGCGCGGGCGCGTCGCAAGTATCAGAAGGCCAAAGGCGATCATCGGCAGTGACAGGAGTTGGCCCATCGTCAGGCCATAACCGGCACCTAGCTGCAATGCATGGCCCAGCGGATTGCCCAGCGTCATGAAGTGCGCGTCGGCCTGCCGCACAAATTCGACGACAAAGCGCGACGCCCCGTAACCGATGAAAAACCACCCGGTGATCAGGCCGGGCCGCTTGAGCGCGCCGCGCCGGTAGGCCAGCCACAGCAGGACTGCGCCCAGAATGACGCCCTCCAGCAGTGCCTCATATAGCTGAGAGGGGTGGCGCGCGCACAGCCCCAGCACCTCGGGGCAGTCCTGCGCGGCGGCGCCGGGAAATATTACGCCCCACGGCAGATCCGTCGGACGGCCCCACAGCTCCGCATTGATAAAATTGGCGATCCGGCCCAGCGCCAGCCCGACCGGCGCGGCCATACACAATAGATCGCCGACGGACAGGATGCGCAGCTTGTTGCGCCACGAGAACGCGATGCACGCCACCAGCACACCCAGCATACCGCCGTGAAATGACATGCCGCCCTGCCAAACCTTTAAAATCTGCATGGGTTGGGACAGGTAATAACCGGGCTGATAAAACAGCACAAAACCTAGCCGCCCGCCCAGAATGACACCCAGGATAGCCCAGAATAGCAGATCTTCGACCTGTTTCGCGCTCATCGCCGGGGTACCGCCCTGCCACAGCTGCGGCCTGCGCACGGCGCCCAGAACGATCCGCCACCCGGCGAGGATGCCCGCGATATAGGCCAGCGCATACCAGCGCAGCGCGAATTCCATGCCAAAGACCGAGATCGAGAACAACTCGGGCGAGATATCGGGGAAGGGGATGATGGCTTGCATACCGCGTTCATGGCCGCGCAGCAGGGGGGAAGTCAACGGGTGCCGCGCATCTTGTGATCGGGGGGCGGCGCACCATATGATATGCCAGACGCGGCACCGCCGCAGGATGATTGAAATGCGGCCCCGCCGCAGGCCATAGGAGCAAGACATGCAGACCCGCAACAAGGTGATGGACGATATTTCGCAATTGATGACTAACGCGATGGGCGTGGCCCAAGGCGCAAGGAAAGAGGCGGAGACGGCGATGTCATCGATGATCGACCGCTGGCTGGCCGATCGCGATTTTGTCACGCGCGAGGAATTCGACGCCGTGCGCGCCATGGCCCAAAAGGCCCGCGAAGAGAACGAAGCGCTGAAAGTGCGCCTCGACGCGCTAGAGGCAGGCAGCCCCGACCGCCGCTGACGCACTGCGGCGGCGCGATAGTGCCGCCGCCTAGCCCGCTATCCTATAATGACGAGAGAGCCGTGCGCTCAGCTCCGCCCCTCTATCCAGAGGCGGCGGAGCTTCTGCGACTAAAGCGGCCAATTCGCCTGCGCTCAGACTACTAATCTGTGTCGCCAAATGTCCCCCATTCAGTTTTTTCACCAATCGAAAGTCATTGACTAGACCGCTTTAGTTTCACACCTTACAGATAATAGTTCTGTGATTTCCGTGAGTTACAATTTAAAATTGTATTTTACCAAAGGGGTTCGCCCATGGGGTGTGTAATGCAAAACAGCGCGGCGCTGTTTAAACGGGCGCCGACATGAGCGCGGACCCGCCCCGCAACTGCGGAGGGCCGCACGCGACAACGGAAATGGCAAATCGCGTGCGTGCGGTTCAAGAACAGCTGGGGCGACTGCGCGAACTGCGCCAGATTACCCGCGACGCGCCTGATCGCCTGCGCCGCGACGCTGCGATCATCGCCTACAGTCGCGCACTTGACAGCCTGATCGAGGATTTAGGCGAACTCGATGATATGGGCCTTCTGTCTGCCTGCATTCGCCGTCTTGATGCTGACAAACAGCAGCCAGAGCAGGGCTGAAACGGACAAAAACCGCTCGTCCGCGCTTTATCTGGCGTCTTTGGTCAGTCTATCCACAACTTATTGCGGTTATCCCCAACAAATTGCTTTACAGACGCAGTGCCGTGCCTCACCATATGTGGTAAGGGAACGGGGGTGCACCCCATCCCGTTGAGCAGTTATCCAGTGCTTGGGGGCGCCAGATCCCCGTCGCAGGATTAAATCTAAAGGTGATACAATGGCCCTGTCCGAACAGTTCCTGTCCGATGACGTGCATCCCATAGATATCGTCGAAAATTTAGCCGAACATCATGAATGGCAGTTCGACCGCGTCGGCGATGACCAAATCGCGATGGCCGTCGAGGGCCAGTGGCGCACCTATTCAATCACACTCGCATGGTCCGCTTATGACGAGACGCTGCGCATGGTCTGCACCTTCGAAATGGATCCGCCCAGCGAAAAATTGCCCGCCCTTTTTGAGGCGCTGAACGAGATAAATGACCAATGCTGGTCTGGCGCATTTACCTATTGGCGCGAGCAGAAGCTGATGGTTTATCGCTATGGTTTGCTGATGTCCGGCGGACAGGTCGCCAGCCCCGAGCAGATCGACACGATCATCACTGCCGCAGTCCTGAATGCCGAGCGTTATTACCCCGCATTTCAGCTGGTCGTATGGGGCGACCGCACCCCGCGCGATGCGATGCAGGTTGCCATTGCAGAGGCGTATGGCCGCGCGTAACCTCACCCCCTGAACCTGAATCAGGCGGAAGGGACAGACTATGAATATGGATTTCGTGGCCGAAAAGGGCCTTGTGCTGCTGGGCTGTGGCAAGATGGGCGGCGCCATGCTGCAAGGCTGGCTAAAGGGCGGATTGCCGCCCGCGTCGGTCTGGGTGATTGACCCCAAGCCATCGGATTGGCTGCAATCCACAGGCGTTACCATCAACGGCGATTTGCC
>JAGXGX010000025.1 GCA_024636515.1 Roseovarius sp. | reverse complement strand
CGTCGGCGACGAGGTGCAGGAGGGGCAGGCGCTGTGCACTGTCGAGGCAATGAAGATGGAAAATATCCTACGCGCCGAGCGTAGCGGCACCGTCAGCACCGTCAATGCCGGGCCGGGTGATAGCCTTGCTGTGGACGAGATCATCATGGAGTTCGAATAGACTCTCATGCGCCTTGCTGCGACCATCCCCCTCAGCCGCGCTCTGATGGTCTGCGCGTCGGTGCTGGCCATTGCTGGCTGCAAGCGGTCGAGCGAGGCAGACATGCGCGCGATGCTGGCCGAGTGGGTGCCTTTGGGCGATACGATAGCCTTCGAGGCCACGCGCGGCTGTGCGGCGGGCCTGTTCGATCTGGTCGACGGGCGCATCGCGTCGCGCATGAGGGTGGCGACAAGCGTGCAGGAGGCCGCGATGATCCTGCGCGGCAAGGATGCAGTCGCGATTGACGACACTGGCCTCACCCCAGATGCGGCCATACTGGAGCTGATGCAGGCGAATCGTAGCGCCGGGATGACGATGCGGATGGCCGGGCTGGAGGGGCGCGAGTGTATGGATGGCGAAGTGCAGGGCGCATTTGCCGCTGCACTGGTAAATCCGCGTGCCGTGCTGCTGGTGGGCCATGAGCGCCGAATTCTGGCACTGATGGATGTGGATGCGGGCCTATTGGTCGCTGCGATGGGGGCAAAGTGATGGACCCAGTTGTTCAGAGTGCCGCCGCTCAGCTACCGCCCGTCCTGCGGTCGTTCATTTCTTGTTGGCGCATGGGCAATTTATCGATGGTTCGGGTGATTTCCCGCACGTCCCACGGCAGCGGTTTGCGCAGGTATATCGTGCCGTCCTTGACGATCAGGACCAGCATGAAGCCGCGCGGATGCAGCCGCTCGCGTAGCGCGCTGTCCGCCTCCGGATCGGTATCGGTCAGGATGACAACGTCCCGCTCGGCCAGCGGGCTCAGCCGGGCGGTTAGCAACTCCATCTGGCGAATGAACTGCGGATCATTCGGACTGTCGGCAAAGACAACGAGGGGCCTCTTTTTCCATAGAAATTGCTTCAAATCAACGTCGGTACCCTCAACGAAGACCTCGGATGCAAGCACATCAAACGGGTCCTCCGGGGCCTGCTGCGCTGCAACCGGAAGGGTGAAAAGGCAAGCGAAAACAAAGGGAAATATTAGTTTCATCGGGTCTCCTATACGCCATCATATAAGCGGCATCCGCCAGATTGCGATACGAAAGAATACCCCTTTCGCACAAAGATCTGCGTTAATTGCATTGTCAGGATTGCACTTTAGCCATGCTTGCACATCCCGGCGCCACCCTACGTGGCACGGTGTCATAGCGAAAGGCGGGCCGACACATGGAAATCACGCTGCATCTGGGAGCGCATCGATGCGCCACGACGAGCTTTCAATGCTACATGTCCAAAAATGGCGCGCGCCTTGCTGCGGCGGGCATCGGTTTTTGGGGGCCTCGGCAGATGCGGATGGGTTTGCTGGCAGGGGTATTCCCCAGTCCCGGCCCAGTACCGGCCTTACAGCAGGCTGCGCGTGCGAGAGGCCGCATTGCGCTGGCCATTGCCAAGGCCGAAGAGGCAGGCATTCAGCAACTGATCATTTCGGACGAGAATATGATTGGTGCGCCGCGCCGCAATTTGCAGGATATGCGCTTGTATCCCGGCATCGGCGAGCGGATGGCACGCTATTGCGACGCGCTGGGCGGACGGGCGATGCGCGCCGTGATTTCAGTGCGCGCTCAGGATGCATGGTGGGCCTCAAACATCGCATTTTCGGTCGCGCGCGGTGCGCAGCTACCATCGCGCGCGCAGCTTGCCCATATAGCAGCCAGCCCGCGCAGTTGGCGCGATGCGATCATCGATCTATCCTGCGCCATGCCGAACGCGCAGTTGATGGTAATGCCGCACGAGGCGTTTGCGTCTGTCCCCGAGCGGCGGCTGGCTGCGATGCTGAACAGCGCCGCCATGCCGCGCGCCCACGCGCGAGAATGGCTGAACCGCGCGCCGGATTTGCCGGCACTGCGCGCGGCACTAGCGGATCGCGGCAGCGATCCGGCGCTGCTACCACAGGGAAGCGGGCCGTGGCAGCCCTTTGGCCGCGAGGAATGCGCGGCCCTACGCGAAGCTTATGCGGACGATCTTTACTGGTTACGCGCCGGTGCGGATGGTCTGGCGACGTTGACAGAGGAACATGGACAGGATCAGGCGGGGCAAACGCCGCCGATCATAGCCCAGACAAGAGGACGAGAACATGACCAAGAAGGTGCAAGACGAATGGAGCAAGCTGGCCGAGGCTGAGCTAAAGGGTCGTCCTTTAGACGATCTGACATGGCACACGATAGAGGGCATCGACGTAAAGCCGCTTTATACCGCCGATGACACTGAGGGGCTGGCGCATATGGGCGGCATCCCGGGCGCGGCGCCATTCACCCGCGGCGTAAAGGCGACGATGTATGCAGGGCGCCCTTGGACCATCCGTCAATATGCCGGATTTTCGACTGCCGAGGAATCGAACGCCTTTTACCGGCGCAATCTGGCGGCTGGGCAGCAGGGCGTCTCGGTTGCGTTCGATCTGGCCACGCACCGGGGCTATGACAGTGACCATCCGCGCGTCGAGGGCGATGTAGGCAAGGCTGGCGTCGCCATAGACTCGGTCGAGGACATGAAGATCCTTTTCGACCAGATCCCGTTGGATCAGGTGAGCGTCAGCATGACGATGAACGGCGCAGTGATCCCGATCCTCGCCAGCTTTATCGTCGCAGGCGAAGAGCAAGGGCACGACAAATCCGTGCTGTCGGGCACCATTCAGAACGACATCCTCAAGGAATTCATGGTGCGCAACACCTATGTCTATCCGCCGCAACCCAGTATGAGGATCATCAGCGATATCATCGAATATACCTCGGACGGGATGCCGAAGTTCAACTCCATCTCGATCTCCGGCTATCACATGCAAGAGGCTGGCGCGAACCTGGTGCAGGAGCTGGCCTACACTCTGGCAGATGGGCGCGAATACGTGCGTGCCGCGATCGAGGCGGGAATGGACGTCGACAAATTCGCAGGGCGCCTCAGCTTCTTTTTCGCCATCGGAATGAACTTCTTTATGGAGGCGGCCAAGCTGCGAGCGGCTCGCCTGCTGTGGCACCGCATCATGACGGAGTTCGGTGCGCAGAACGAGCGCTCGAAAATGCTGCGCACCCATTGCCAGACCTCCGGCGTAAGTTTGCAAGAGCAGGATCCCTACAACAACGTCGTTCGCACCGCCTACGAGGCCATGAGCGCGGTCTTGGGTGGCACACAATCGCTGCATACTAACGCGCTGGACGAGGCGATGGCTCTGCCGACGGAATTTAGCGCGCGCATTGCCCGCAACACGCAGCTGATCTTGCAAGAGGAGACGGGCGTCACCGCCGTCGTCGACCCGCTGGCGGGCAGCTATTACGTCGAGAGTCTGACAGCCGAATTGGCCGAAAAAGCATGGGCGCTGATGGACGAAGTCGAGGAGATGGGCGGCATGACCAAGGCCGTGGCCAGTGGAATGCCCAAGCTTCGCATCGAGGAATCGGCAGCCACGCGCCAAGCCATGATCGACCGAGGGACCGAGGTAATCGTTGGCGTGAACAAATACCGCCGCGACAACGAGGATCCAATTGACTTGCTGGATATCGACAATTCAAAGGTGCGCGATAGCCAGATCGCCCGGCTGGAAAGCATCCGCGCCTCGCGGGACGAGGGCGCCTGCAACAAGGCGCTGGACGAATTAGAGCGCCGCGCACGGGATGGCGGTAATTTGCTGGAGGCCGCTGTCGAGGCCGCGCGCGCGCGCTAGTGTGGGAGAGATTTCAATGAGCATGGAAAAGGTATTCGGCCGCCACCGCGCCGAGGTCAAGACACTGGCAGGCGTCTATGGCGCCGCTTATGCAGGCGACGAAGGCTTTGCCGCGATCCAGAAATCGGTCGAGGATTTCGCCGAGGAGGAAGGGCGCCGCCCCCGTATGCTAGTGGTCAAGATGGGCCAAGATGGTCATGACCGGGGGGCCAAGGTGATCGCAACTGCGTTTGCCGACATTGGCTTTGACGTGGATGTAGGCCCACTGTTTCAGACGCCCGAGGAGGCGGCCCAGGATGCGATGGACAATGACGTGCATGTCATCGGCATCAGCAGTCAGGCCGCGGGCCACAAGACTCTGGCGCCCAAGTTGGTCGAGGCGCTGCGCGCCCAAGGTGCGGGCGAAATTCTGGTGATCTGCGGGGGAGTGATCCCACAAGGGGACTACGAATTCTTGAAGAACGCTGGTGTGAAGGCGATTTTTGGACCGGGCACAAATATCCCCAGCGCTGCGCAGGAGATATTGCAGATGATCCGCGATGCGCGCGGGTAGGGGGCGACTGGGCTAGCGCAGCGCACAACCGCGCTGCGCATGTGTCTGGAGTGTCTGGAGGGCCGGTGTTTACCGTGCGTGAGGAGGCTTGGAGTTTGGCTGGAGATTTGAGTAGGTGATAGTCGCCCGCTCTCGGCATTTCTGCGAAACGCCTGCCGCTTTTGTATGGACGCTGGGGGAGGGCGGAGTCACCTTGCTTTGCAAAGTGACTTTGGTGGCGTGAGGTGGATTTGAACCACCGACCTAACGATTATGAGTCGTTTGCTCTAACCCCTGAGCTACCACGCCGTCGCCGCGTGGCTAAGCCAGCGGCGCGCTACCGTCAAGCCAGAAATCGGCATAATGCGCAGCAAAGCGTGCGGGCGTGCACTTTGCGCTATCTTCTCTCAGGACAGCGGGACGGTATTGAACTTCTTGTACGGGCGCAGGTATGTCTTGTACGTCGCAGACGCCAACGGGAAGGGCCGCGGATATGCTTGAACTCGATCACCTCGCCATTGCAGCGACGACACTGGAGGAGGGCTGCGACTGGGTTGCGCAGCGTCTTGGCACAGCGCCGGTGCCGGGGGGGCGGCACGCGTTCTTTGGAACGCATAATTGCCTCCTTGGGCTGGCGAATGGTCTATACCTCGAAGTGATCGCGATTGACCCCGATGCGGCGCCACCTGGTCGGCCACGGTGGTTTGATCTGGATCGCTTCGCCGGACCGCCGCGCCTCAGCAACTGGATTTGCCGTACCCAAGATCTGGAGGCAACGCAGGCGGCGCTGCCGGGAATTGGGCCGCAAGTCGCGCTGGAGCGCGGCGATCTGCGCTGGCGCATGGCGGTGCCGGAAAACGGCCAGCTGCCCTTTGATGGATGTCACGCAGCAGTTATTCAGTGGGACGGCGATTTGCATCCTGCGGCAGCCCTTCCGGCCACAGGTATCTCGCTGCGTCGCCTGATTGTCACTCACCCGGACGCGCAAGCGCTAGAGGCGCGAATGGCGCTGCGGCTGATAGATCGGCGGGTCGTGTTTGAGACCGGCGCGATGGGACTTCGAGCCGAGTTTGACACGCCCAGCGGCTGCAAATTTCTGGGATAACACACAGGCAGACTGCCGCTGAGTTTTTAGGAAATTCGCACGCGGTGGTTATCCCAATCCGGCCGCAAGAAACAACTGTGGCGGCGCGCTGACATTGCCGCCGAAACGCATTAGGGTTGCCCCCATGTCACTCTGGACCCGCATGACTGAGGCCGTTTCGGCCCTTGCCAATGGCGAGGGCCTGAGCCGCGTATTCGAACGCTTGCGCACCCCGCCAGAGCGCCGCGTCGCGTTTGCCATTGCGGTGATCGCGCTGGGCGCGAAAATGGCCAAGGCGGACGGGCAGGTCACGCGAAACGAGGTATCGGCCTTTCGTGAAGTGTTCCAGATCGCGCAAGCCGACGAGGCTGGTGCCGCGCGCGTCTTCAACCTTGCACGGCAGGACGTCGCGGGGTTCGAGGAATACGCCGCCAAGATCAAAGCGATGTTCGGTGAGGAAACGGGCGCATTGCGCGATTTGATGGAAGGGCTGTTTCACATCGCGATGGCCGACGGCCTCTATCATCCCGACGAGAACTCGTTTCTGGAACGGGTGGCTGAGATTTTCGACCTGCCAACAGCTGAATTCCAACAAATGCGCTGCCGTTTCGTGCCAGATGCGGCGCCGAACCCCTATCAGGTGTTGGGCGCCGCGCCCGGAGATGCGCTGGACGCTGTGCGCCAGCGCTATCGCGCTATGGTCCGCGAATCGCATCCCGACCGGATGATCGCGCGCGGTGTGCCCGCCGAAGCGATGCGTTTGGCCGAAAAGCGGATGGTCGACATCAATCGCGCGTGGGCCGAAATTCAGGCCGAGCGAGCCGCGTGAGACTGGCGACGTGGAATATTGAGTGGTTCGACAGCCTTTTCGACGATGCCGGGAAGCTTCTGGAGGATGGCGAATGGTCCTCGCGGCATGGCGTCACGCGCGGGGATCAGCTGGCGGCGATCACGGCTGTTATGCGCGCGGT
Source organism: Roseovarius sp. (assembly GCA_024636515.1). Lineage (GTDB taxonomy): Bacteria > Pseudomonadota > Alphaproteobacteria > Rhodobacterales > Rhodobacteraceae > Roseovarius. The sequence goes on along the minus strand of JAGXGX010000025.1, from coordinate 1,409 downwards.
CAATGCCGACGCGATGATGATCATCGAGGCGCCGGACGATAGCAGGCAGCGCGACACCGTGCGCGCGCTAGAGGGGTTCGCGCGGGTCAAGGGACTGCGGACACGCCGCGCGCTGATCGGCTTTGCCAACGATACGCAGCAGGAAATTGCACTGCTCTATGATCCGGATGCTGTGACGGCATTGCATGAGCCGCAAGGCGCGGAGGCGGCGCCGCGCTTTGACGGAACGTTCCGTATTGATCTGGATATCGACGCGGTGCGAGATAACGTGCGGTTTTCCAAACCGCCGCTGGAGGTGCGGCTGACCACACGGGCGGGGCACGCTCTGCGTTTGATCGGGGCGCACCTGAAGTCAAAGGCACCTTATGGCGCGACGACGCCTGCGGACGTGATGCGCATTGCAATCGCCAACCGCCGCAAGCAGTTGGCACAGGCGGTCTGGCTCCGCGGGCGCATTGCCGCGCATCTGGAGGCAGGCGAGACCCTGATCGTGATGGGCGATCTGAACGACGGTCCCGGCCTCGATGAATACGAGGGGCTATTCGGGCGCTCATCGGTCGAGGTGGTATTGGGCGAGGGGCAAGCATTGCAGCTATATGACCCGCATGCGCGTAGCGCGCTGGGGCAGAAGATCGGGGCCATTCACAGCACTTCGCGGTTTTATCTGGGGCATGAGGGTCGCTATTTGCAGGCGCTGCTGGACTATATCATGGTATCGCCCGATCTGCTGTCGCTGGGGCCAGTGTGGCGGATCTGGCATCCATTTGATGATCCTGCCTGCTACGGGAATGAAGCTTTGCGAGATGCACTACTGGCCGCGTCGGATCATTTTCCAGTGACGTTGGATATCGATCTGGACCCTTAAAAACGGTTTTGAATGTGCTATATTGCATCTCATGAAACAGATTTTGCTTCCTATCGCCCTTGCCGCCAGTCTGGCTGCCCCGCTTTATGCCCAAGAGACCGATGCGCCCGAGGACGGCACGTCGCTGATTGAGGATGGCGCGCGCATGTTCTTTGAGGGACTGTTGCAGGAGGCGCGCCCGGCGATGCGGGACATGCGCGAACTGGCCGAGCGGCTGGGGCCGCAACTGCGCGGTTTTGCCCAAGAGATGGGCCCGGCGCTGGCCGATATCTTAAAGGATGTCGAAGACCTAAGCGTCTATGCCACGCCCGAAAAGCTGCCGAACGGCGACATTATCATTCGCCGCAAGGAGCCGCTGGATCCTGAGCCAAGGCCTGAACTGCCTGATTTATCGCCCCCGGACACGGGCGACGAGATCGAAATCTAAACGGCTGGTAGCGTTACCTTTGGTGCCGCGTCCAGCGATGAGGCTAGCGAGGCGAAGCGTGCTTGCGCCACTTCGCCATAAAGCGCTACCGCCTCGCGTGTGAGAGTCAGTTCCAGT
>JAGXGX010000128.1 GCA_024636515.1 Roseovarius sp. | reverse complement strand
TTTTTTTTTTTCAAGCAGAAGACGGCATACGAGATTCATGAGCGTCTCGTGGGCTCGGAGATGTGTATAAGAGACAGCAACAGAATAAGCCCATCGTGTCGATCTCTGAGAACCAGCCATGCTGCCGCGCCTGTGCACATTTGCAGCCTATTAAGGTGGGTTCTCAAAAAATTTGCAGAATTTGCTTCGTCTTCGCGCTGTGTGGCCAATCTCTTATTTGACAAACGAAACACACCAGATGGGCACTGGAAGAAAGGACAAATCAAAATCCGTCCCACCCGCAGAGCTTCGCGCCCTTTCAATGAGGCGCGAAGTTCAGCGGCCGACAACGACAGAAACCTCCGCATCTTTTGACCCCGGGACGATGCCCGGATCACCTAAACACCTAACGGAGGTAACATGTATCAAGATCGGATTATTCTCAATGCGGCTGTCGGCACCACGATCGTCGGCGAAACGCCTTTGCGCACATTCCTTTGGAAAAATAGCGATGCGCTCGGCCTTGCAGCGGTCCTGCTGGCCGGGCCCCGAGGGGCGAGGCTCATCAATGCGCTCCTCGACGGCCTGGACCAGCCCGGCCCGCTGACGCGCCGGATGCGGCGGCTCCTGCTCGACCTGCGCGATGTTCTGTTCCTCGAACATGTGCATGACGAGGATCGCGAGGAGGCCGCATGTTTCGCGCTTCTGGATCCTGAGGACCCTGCCGTTTCAGAAATCTGCCTTCTTGCCGATGGCCTGCAAGACGCGCTGCACAATGCGCAGCTGATCGGCGCGAAAGGAGACCAGGCGGCATGAGCCAGCGCCTGCACCGTTACGCAATCTTCGCGACGGTGCAGGCAACGGACAAAAGGCCAAAATCGAGCGGCCCCCAGCTTTTTCCTTCCTGATCTCACTGATCGACCAATGTTTCTATTACCAGCACATGTCACCCAAAATCTCCCTCGGAAAAGGAACCTCGACCACACCCTGACCAACTCTCCGCATGGATGGACCTTGACGCCGACTGAACCGGCGACTCCCGCAACCCACCAAGCATGCAAAGGAGACAGACATGCTCAACACCATCCCGACCAACACAGCCGGGGCCATCCATGGGCTGACCAGCGACACGCAGAAGCACCTCCGGCGGCACGGAGGCAGCCTGTGCGATCTGCTCGACGCAATCGGCGAGCCGGGCGGCATCGATGCGCTCTGCGATCTCTATGGCGCCTTCGAGACGCCGTCTCCCGACGCCGCGACGGTCGAAGCCGCGCTGCGCGATATCGAACGGCTTCTGGCGAAACAGGCGCCATCGTCGCTCGACCGCCTGGGCCGCGCTGGAAATTTCCATGCGGCTGAGGCCACACGCTGGCATGGCGCGCGAATGAGCGAGCTTGTCGCCCGGTTCCGGGATGCCGACTGACATTTGCCCTGGCTGCGCCCCAATCAGGGGGTGCGGCCTCTCACAATACAAGGAGCACTTCATGGATCTGCAAAGAGATATCTGCCACGTCAGGCTCTGGCTTTGCCAGAAGTTCGAGCAACCGGTGTATCTTTGGGTGGAGCGCCATTATGAGCAGAGCAAAAGGGAGATCGCCGATGTCACGGCGTTGTTGTCTTGCAGACACCCCGATAAAATGACGCCTGCGGCAAAGGATGCCTTCCGCGCCCTGGGCTATGAAATTCGCAACTCGCGCGCGGCAATTTACGGCTATCCGCTTTGTTTGCGCGATCATTCAAGGCACGAGGCCCTGCGCGCCTATGCGCGGATAGAAGCCGCGCTTCGCAGGCGAGCTTTGGCTGAGTAAAGTCACCAACCATCATGGAGGGCGGCATGTGCCCCAGCCCCTGACCGTAGATATTGACGGCTTTCGCTCTGGTTTAACCCCGGAATCTCAGAGATCGATGGCGACAACTTCATCGCACCGAGCCGACGCATCTCCAACAGCTGAGCCAATTTGCGTGCTTGGAAGGGCACCCATTTGGTGATGGATTATGATGCGGGGAACGCCATCAAAGTGAAAGATAATAGGCGATTTGGGAGACAACGCGCGCCCTTCCGAGCCAGAAAGGACCGACGCACGGAGAATGTAGGGCGCCTCAACACGGAAGTCCGTTTGAACACGTTACATAACGTTCGTTGCCATCGCGCAGGAGATGTATATTTCAGTGCATCATGCCGTTCACACCTAACCGCGCCTAAACCGAGCGAGGCTGGGTTCGTTCTGCTCCAGATGACGGGCTTCATCGGCAATGCCTTCGCTGGCAGAAGCAATCCATCCGGCTCGGTCGTGCTCGCTTCGGGTTCTTGCGATACGAGCATCGCTTCCGCCCCGAACCACATCTGCAGCAGAGGCACCCGTAATTTCCGTCTCCAATTCGATGGCCGCTTTTCGCTTTTTACGAACGCCCCGGATATTCCGGAATGAAGACATGACAACCTCGATTTCATAAGCTTTGACGCACACATCTATACACTCAGTGCAGCACAGAAATGCGTTGACTATCAAGCCTCTCGAAGAAAATTCCGAGGGGCTCATCTATCGCTGAACATTGCAATTGTTGCTCGTTTGGGAAATTCACCGACATCGACCTTCATGGAGGGCGGCATGTGCCGCCCTTTTTGCATTTCCTGCCGCGCCCCCGCGTGCATTCCCGGCTCAGGCTTTCGATTCCGTCCATGCTTCGCATCCCGCAGGACGGACGGTGCGCGACAGATCGAAATGATCGTCATTCGCGGTGGAATGACGTCGAACACGATCGAAAATTTGATCTGTGCACCAAGACGATCTTTTGCAGCTAAAATGTCATCTTTGCCCGAGGTCGATCGCAGCCTATTTGCTTCTCATGCCGTCAGGACCAAAATGGCCCCCCGTGCAAAAAATTCAAAAAATGATTTTGATCACGTTGCTTCGCGCCCCATATCCCTCAGGGCTGATTCGAACCTTCGATCATTGGTGTTGGAACGTAAAAACGATGGCAACGGGCATTTTTGCCCGATGCCCAGGTAATGCTTGCAAAATGCCCAAACTAATCCGGCCAATGGCCATTAATTGGTAGTCGGGACAACATCTGAGCTTACAACGTCACCCGCATTTCGAATGACCGCAACTTGCGCAGGTCATGCAGCCCTCGACCATCCGCATCGCGTATTCGCCGCAGGCGGCGCAGGCTGTGCCGCGACCGCCGCCTAGGTTCACGACTTCGGCGGTCGGGTCCGACTTTAGCCCCAAACCCTCGCCTGCCATGAACCCTATGCGCACCATGTGCTGCTCTAGGATACCGCCGATCGCGGCTAGGATGGACGGCACATATTTGCCCTTCATCCACGCACCGCCGCGCGGGTCGAACACGGCTTTCAACTCCTCCACCACAAAGGACACGTCACCTCCGCGACGGAACACCGCCGAAATCATGCGCGTCAGGGCAACGGTCCAGGCGAAATGCTCCATGTTCTTGGAGTTGATGAACACCTCGAACGGGCGGCGGCGCCCGCCCAGAATTACGTCGTTGACCGTGATGTAGATCGCGTGATTGCTATCGGGCCATTTCAGCTTGTAGGTCATGCCCTCCAACTCGGTCCCGCGCTCTAGCGGCTCGGACATATAGACTACTTCGGCGCCGTCGCTGCTTGCGGTCTGGGGCGCAGCGCTAGACGCCTCACTGACGCTAAGGACACTGCCGGTCACGTCATTGGGACGGTATGTCGTGCAGCCTTTGCAGCCGCTATTCCACGCCTGCATATAAACGTCTTTGAACGCGTCAAAGCTGATGTCCTCGGGACAGTTAATCGTCTTGGAAATGCTGCTGTCGACCCATTTCTGCGCCGCCGCCTGCATACGGACGTGATCGGCAGGGGCCAGCGTCTGGGCGTTGACGAAATACTCCGGCAGTTCGGCATCGCCAAAGCGGTCGCGCCACATCTGCACGGCGTAATCGACGACCTCTTCCTCAGTGCGGCTGCCGTCTTTTTGTAGGACCTTGCGCGTGTAGCTATAGGCGAACACCGGCTCGATCCCGCTGCTGACATTTCCGGCATAAAGGCTGATGGTGCCCGTGGGCGCGATAGAGGTCAGCAGGGCGTTGCGGATGCCATACTTGCCGACCGCGTCGCGCACATCCTCGTCCATACCCTGCATCGTGCCGCTGGCGAGGTAGGCGTCCGCATCGAACAGCGGAAACGCACCCTTTTCGCGGGCCAGGTCAACTGAGGCGAGGTAGGCCGCGCGCGCGATCGCCTTCAGCCAGACTTCGGTCTGCGCGGCGGCCGCGTCCGAGCCATAGCGCTCGCCAACCATCAACAAGGCATCGGCCAAACCAGTGACGCCCAAACCAATCCGCCGCTTGGCCTGCGCCTCGGCCTCTTGCGCCGCCAGCGGGAACTGACTGACATCAACGACATTGTCCATCATCCGCACGGCGACAGCCACCAGCTCTGATAGCGCGGCCTCGTCCAGCGCTGCGTCCGCGCCGAACGGGTCGTTCACCAGCCGGGCCATGTTGATACTGCCCAAAAGGCACGCACCATACGGCGGCAGGGGCTGCTCGCCGCAGGGATTGGTGGCGGCAATCGTCTCGCAATAGGCGAGGTTATTGGCCTGATTGATCCTGTCGATAAAAATCACGCCCGGCTCGGCGTAATCATACGTCGCCTGCATGATCCGGTTCCATAGATCACGCGCCTGCATGGTGCGGTACACCTTGCCGCCGAACTCCAGATCCCAGCTGCCATCTGCCTCGACAGCTGCCATAAAGGGATCGGTGATCAGAACGCTCAGGTTGAAATTGCGAAGGCGTACGGCGTCGCTCTTGGCGGCGATGAAATCCTCGATATCAGGGTGGTCGCAGCGCATGGTCGCCATCATTGCGCCGCGGCGTGCGCCCGCACTCATGATTGTGCGGCACATCGCGTCCCACACGTCCATAAAGCTGAGGGGGCCGCTGGCATCCGCGCCCACGCCTTTGACCACCGCGCCGCGCGGGCGGATGGTCGAGAAGTCATAGCCGATACCGCCGCCTTGCTGCATGGTTAGCGCGGCCTCGCGCAGCGCATCGAATATGCCGCCCATGTCATCGGGCACGGTGCCCATAACAAAGCAGTTGAACAGAGTGACCTTGCGGCCTGTCCCTGCCCCCGCCGCAATGCGTCCTGCAGGTAGGAATTTGAAATCCTCTAGCGCGCCGTAGAATCGCTCTTCCCATTCGGTCGGCTTTGCCTCTACCGAGGCCAACGCGCGCGCGACCCGGCGCCAGCTGTCCTCGACGCTTGCATCGCCCTCCCCTTCGAGAGGGGTAAAGCGGTACTTCATGTTCCAAATCTGTTCGGAAATAGGGGCGGCGAAACGGCTCATGGCGATGAACTCCGGCAGGTCTGAGGCATGGGGGATAATGCGAACGGTAATAGTACGCCCGCACTGCCGCCTGGTCAACGGCGCACGACCACCCGGCGCCCCTGCCCCGGCGGCATCTTCAGCGCCGTGCTGGCTTTTTCTTGGTATAAATACCTAATATGCGACGCAACGACTGGCGCGGCACTGGCAATTTCAATGTCCTGCGCAGCCCCAAGACCACACGGGCCATTGAACTCGCCGCTCAGCGGCATAGACTATACGCCATGACACCTGCCCTCCTAAACCTCATCAAGCTGAGCGTCGGCACCGATAATGTCGAAGGCTTGGTTGCATGGCAGGCAACGCGCCGCGCCCAAGGGGCGGACAAACAGCCACGGCATGTGACCCGAATGTGGCCCAAGCGCGCGACCGAGCTGCTGGAAGGCGGATCAATCTACTGGGTCATCCAAGGTGTGCTGCAATGCCGCCAGCGGATCGTGCGATTGGACGAGGTCATCGGACAGGACGGCATCCGCCGCTGCGGAATCGTACTGGACCCCGAGATCGTCAGGACAGGAACGGTACAGAAGCGCCCGTTTCAGGGCTGGCGTTATTTGCCCGGCACTGAGGCACCCCCCGATCTTGTCGCCCCCCGCCGGGGCGAGGACGCGCTTCCACCGAGTCTAAGCGCTGCATTAGCCGATATAGGTGTGCTGTAAAAGCAACAGCCAGCGCGTTGCCGCCCGACTGAAATTGACCTTCAAAACCGATTTTCGGCACGAATTCGCTTATAAAAATACACCTTCCAGTTGCCGAATATCCTTTGTTAATTGGCTATTTCGCACAGGGCGCCAAACTGCTGATTTAGGCTGGGCAAGTTATTGCCGAGTGAATTCACCATTTCGTGAAACCAAACGTTAAATCAAACCGTTGCAACAGGGAAGCCGATCCTAAATATGGGCTTATACGACGTGGCCTAAACACAAGGGGCCCGCCGAAACATCGAAAGGACAA
>JAGXGX010000127.1 GCA_024636515.1 Roseovarius sp. | reverse complement strand
GGTCTGGGGCAAGATCGATTTTCTGGTCCACGCCATCGGCTTTTCCGATAAAAATGAGCTACGCGGACGTTATGTAGACACCAGCCGCGAAAACTTCCTCAATACGATGGACGTCAGTTGCTACAGCTTTACCGCCGTGGCAAAGCGCGCCGAGACGTTGATGACGGATGGCGGCTCGATGCTGACGCTAACCTATTACGGAGCCGAGCAGGTGATGCCCCACTATAATGTCATGGGCATAGCCAAGGCCGCGCTAGAGGCGTCAGTGAAGTATCTGGCCGAAGATTTGGGCAAGGACGGCATTCGCGTCAACGCGATCAGTGCCGGACCAATCAAGACGCTCGCCGCCAGCGGCATTGGCGATTTCCGCTATATCTTGAAATGGAACGAGCTGAACTCGCCCCTGCGCCGCAACGTGACCATCAACGATGTCGGCAAGGCCGCACTGTTCCTGCTTAGCGATCTGGGCAGCGGCACGACGGGCGAAAACCTGCATGTCGACGCGGGCTATCATGTAGTCGGCATGAAGGCAGTCGATGCACCCGACATCGACGCGACTTAGACGCAGTTAGCTGAACGCGGCCACGCTCTTTTTGTTAAACGCCGCTATCTTGGGCGTGATGGCACTATCCGGATAAAACCCAAATTCGATCAGGCCGCCGCCCTGCTGCCGGGGTATCATGGCCGCCCGTTTCGAGATTTGATCCAAGGACGCACCATGCAAGAACCCCTGCCCCACGAAAAAGGATTTCACGTCAGCTGGGACCAGCTTCACCGCGACGCGCGGGCGCTGGCGTGGCGGCTGGATGGCAAGGGCCCCGATGACGGCGCATGGCGCGCAGTCGTCGCCATTACGCGCGGTGGTATGGCCCCTGCGATGATCGTCGCGCGCGAGCTGGACATTCGCATCGTCGATACCATCAGCGTCAAAAGCTACGACCACCAAACCCAGGGCGCCGCCAGTATCCTGAAATCACCGGACATGAGCGTGATCGGCGACGGAACCGGCGTTCTGGTGGTCGACGATCTGGTCGACACGGGCCGCACCCTCGACGTGGTGCGCGCGCATATGCCAAAGGCCCATATCGCGACGGTCTATGCCAAGCCGATGGGCCGCGACCGCGTCCAAAGCTATGTCACCGAGGTTAGCCAAGATACGTGGATTTTCTTTCCGTGGGATCTGGCCCTGCAATACGTTCAGCCCTACCGCGGCAAATAACGAAAGACACGCATCATGAGCCGCACATCCCACAGCACCCCGCCCCCCGTAATGGAGGCCCGACGCTGGCTGGACGGCGTCCATTTCCCGCCAGATCGCCCGCTGATCAACGTCAGTCAGGCCGCCCCGGTGGATCTGCCCCCCGAGGCGCTGCGCCGCGTTATTGCGGAGGCCGCGCTGCACCAGCCGGACGCGCATCTGTATGGCGCGGTTTTGGGCCGCGACGAGCTACGCGCCGAGGTGGCCGCGCAGTGGAGCGCGGCCTATGGCGGCGAAATCGGCCCGCAGAACGTAGCCATTACGTCTGGTTGCAATCAGGCGTTCTGCGCGGCGCTTGCGACACTCTGCGATGAGGGGGACGAGGTGATCCTGCCGACGCCGTGGTATTTCAACCATAAAATGTGGTGCGATATGAACGGCCTGCGAACCGTGCCCCTGCCCTGCGAGGCTGGCTTGCTGCCAGGCCCCGAGCACGCGGCGTCCCTGATCTCGCCGCGCACCCGCGCTATCGTGCTGGTCACGCCCAACAATCCGGGCGGCGCTGAATATCCGGCGGAACTGGTGCGTGCGTTCTTTGACCTCGCACGTGCCCGCAGCATCGCCCTGATCGTGGACGAGACGTATCGCGATTTCGATGCCCGCACAGGCGCGCCGCATGACCTATTCACCGATCCCGATTGGGCGGGTACGCTAATCCAGCTCTACTCATTCTCCAAGGCATACCGCCTGACCGGCCACCGCGTCGGCGCGATGACCGCGTCAACCGCACGGTTGGCCGAGGCCGAAAAGTATCTGGATTGCGTCGCCATCTGCCCAAATCAGCTGGGCCAGATCGGCGCACTCTGGGGAATGCAGAACCTTGCCCAGTGGCTGGCTGGCGAGCGGGCCGAGATACTGGACCGCCGCGCTGCAATCAGTGAATACATGCCGCAATTGGCCGCCCAAGGCTGGAAGTTAAAGGGCGCGGGCGCCTATTTTGCCTATCTCGCGCACCCCTTTCAGGAAGGGTCGGACGTGCTCGCCCCCCGGCTGGTCCGTGACGCGGGCGTGCTGACGCTGCCGGGCACGATGTTCACGCCTACGGATGATCCCTCTGGCGCGCGGCATTTCCGCATCGCATTCGCCAATGTGGACCGCGCCGGGATCGCGGAGCTGTTTAGCCGTCTGGCCGCACTGGGCGGGCCCGGCTGGCCCCTTGCCCCGGATGGCGCCAGCGCATAGACAAACGCGGACGATTACGCACCATACCTTTAGACACCTATCCTTAGACAAAGGCGCCAGACACATGCGATCCAGCAGCATCTCGAAATCCGCAATGTGGATCCTCATGGGCCTTTTGATCCTTGGCCTTGGCGGCTTTGGCGTCACCAATCTGGGCGGCGGGATCACACGCATCGGCTCGGTCGGAGATACTGTTCTGGATGTGAACGACTACGCCCGCGCCCTGCGCGCTGAGGTGAACGCAGCCACAGCCGAGCGCGGCGCGCCCGTCTCATTCGTCGAGGCGGACGCCGCCGGTTTGCCGCAAAACGTGCTGTCGCGCCTCATAAGTCAGGCCGCGCTAGAGGACGAGACCGCGCGCATGGGAATATCCGTCGGCGACGTCGCCCTGCGCGACCAGATCATGAATATCCCCGGTTTTCAGGGCGTTGGCGGCGACTTTGACCGCGAAGGATACCGCTTTGCGTTGGATCGCGCGGGCATGAGCGAGGCCGAGTTTGAGCAGGACATCCGCACCGAGACGGCCAGCACGCTGGTTCAGGGCGCTATCGTCGCGGGCGTCAGCACGCCTGAGGCCTACACCAATGCCTTGCTGAATTACATCGCCGAAGAGCGCAACGTGACCTACGCCGCGCTTGGCCGCGCCCAGCTGAACACGGGCCTGCCGGTACCGACAGACGCCGATCTGGAGGCGCACTATCAGGCCAATCTGGACGCCTTCACCGTGCCGGAGACGCGCCGCATCACCTATGCCTGGCTGACGCCAGAAATGATCATCGACGACGTCGAAGTGCCCGAGGACGCCCTGCGCGAAGCCTACGCGGCGCGCGAAGCCGAATTCAACGTGCCCGAGCGCCGTCTGGTCGAGCGGCTGATTTTTCCAACCCAAGACGCCGCCGATGCCGCCCGTGCACAACTGGACGCAAGTGAGGCCACGTTCGACGATCTTGTCGAGGCGCGCGGACTGACCCTGCAAGATGTCGACATGGGCGATGTGGATGCCGGCGATCTGGGCGATGCAAGCGATGCGGTCTTTGGCGCGACTGCGGGCGATGTTGTCGGCCCCATCGAGACGGGTCTTGGCCCCGCTCTTTTCCGCGTTAACGCCGTACTACAAGCGCAAAACACCCCCTTCGAGGAGGCCGAGCCGCAGCTGCGCGACGCGCTGGCCGCAGACCGCGCAGCCCGCGTCATCGACGCCTCGGTCGAGGGCACGAACGATCTGCTGGCTGGCGGCGCAACCCTTGAGAATCTGGGCGGCGAGACGCAGATGCAGGTAGATACCATCGACTGGCGCCCCGGCCTGAGCGAGGGCATCGCCGGTTATGCCGCCTTCCGCGACGCCGCAGGCGAATTGCAGGATGGCGACTTTCCTGAGGTGGCGGCACTGGGCGACGGCGGCGTCTTTGCCATGCGTCTGGACGAGGTGATACCGCCCACCGTGCAGCCTATGGCGGATGTGCAGGATCTCGTTGCCGCAGGCTGGGCACGCGACACACTGCTAAGCGCGCTGCGCGACCAAGCGGGCGAGACGGTTGCGTCGCTTGAGGGCGGCGCGAGCTTTGAGGATGCGGGCCTGACGCCCGTCACTGCGTCCGGCCTGACGCGGCAGGGCTTTCAGGCGGGCACGCCTCCGGGTTTCATCCCCGCAGTTTTTGCCATGAAGACCGGTGATGTCACCTTGCTGGACGGCGACGAGCGGCTTTATGTTCTGCGTCTCGACGATGCGTCCGTACCGGAAACGACCGAGGGCGAGATGGACCAGATCCGCGATACCCTGCGCGATTCTGCCGCCAATGACATCGCGCAGGATCTGTATCTGGCGCTGGCCGAGGACATCCGCAACCGGGCGGGCATCACGCTGGACCAGCAGGCCATCGCTGCCGTCCACGCTAACTTTCAATAGGGGTGCAGCGCCTTGGATCTGACCCCCTCCTTTGACACGTTCGCGCCGGGCTATGAGGCAGGTGCCAGCCAGTTGGTCTATACGCGGCTGGCGGCTGATCTGGACACGCCCGTATCGCTGATGATGAAGCTGGCGGGCGCTGCCACCGATGCCTTCATGCTGGAATCGGTGACGGGCGGCGAGGTGCGCGGGCGCTATTCAATCATCGGGATGAAGCCTGACCTGATCTGGCAGTGCCACGGCAAGACCAGCCGTATCAACCGCGCCGCGCGATTTGATCCGGACGCGTGGCAGGATCAGGACAGTGATCCGCTGGCAAATCTGCGCGACTTGATCGCTGAGAGCCGGATCGACCTCCCTGACGATCTGCCAGCCGCCAGCGCCGGCCTGTTCGGCTACCTCGGCTACGATATGATCCGGCTGGTCGAGCATCTGCCAAACGTCAATCCAGATCCCTTGGGCCTGCCTGATGCGCTGATGCTTCGCCCATCGGTGATCGCGGTGCTGGACGGGGTCAAGGGCGAAGTGATCGTCGTCGCCCCAGCATGGCACGAGCCGAGCCAATCAGCCCGCGCTGCCTATGCCCAAGCCGCCGAGCGCGTCATGGATGCCGTGCGCGATCTGGAGCGCGCCTTGCCGCAAAGCCGGGGACTGGGCAAGGCCGCCGAGGATGGCGAGGCGGTGTCGAACTTCACGCGCGACGATTACAAGGCGGCGGTCGAGACGGCCAAGGATTACATCCGCGCGGGCGACATTTTTCAGGTGGTGCCCAGCCAGCGCTGGACGCAGCCATTCACGCAACCGCCCTTCGCGCTTTATCGTAGTCTTCGCCGGACGAACCCGTCGCCCTTCATGTTCTACTTCAACTTCGGCGGCTTTCAGGTGATCGGCGCCAGCCCCGAAATCCTCGTGCGCGTGTTCGGCGACGAGGTGACAGTGCGCCCCATCGCAGGCACTCGCCCCCGCGGTGCCACGCCAGAGGAGGACCGCGCTTATGAGGCTGACCTTCTGGGCGATCAAAAGGAACTGGCCGAGCATCTGATGCTGCTGGATTTGGGCCGGAATGACGCGGGCCGCGTCTGCAAAATCGGCACCGTGCGCCCGACCGAAGAATTCATCATCGAGCGCTACAGCCACGTCATGCATATCGTCAGCAATGTAGTGGGCGAGCTGGCCGAGGATCAGGATGCGCTCAGCGCCCTGTTGGCCGGTCTGCCGGCCGGTACCGTGTCAGGCGCGCCCAAGGTCCGCGCGATGGAGATCATCGACGAGTTGGAACCGGAAAAGCGCGGCGTCTATGGTGGCGGCGTCGGCTATTTCAGTGCGGGCGGCGATATGGACATCTGCATTGCCCTGCGCACAGCGGTGGTCAAAGATGCCAAGCTCTATATTCAGGCTGGCGGCGGCGTCGTCTATGACAGCGACCCCGAGGCGGAATATATGGAGACGGTGCATAAATCCAACGCGATCCGCCGCGCCGCCGCAGATGCCGCTCGTTTTGGTGGCAGCGGCAACAGCTGATGCCGGGCGAATTACTGATGTCTGGCGGATTATCAGGGAGATTTGCCTCGCATGGCGCGCCTGATCCTCTTTAACAAACCCTATGGCGTGCTGTCGCAATTCACCGATGAGGGCAGCGGGCGCCCCACCCTCGCACATCATATCGACCTGCCAGGCGTTTATCCCGCCGGACGGCTGGACCGCGACAGCGAGGGGCTGTTGATTCTAACGGATGACGGCAAGATGCAAGCGCGCATCGCCGACCCCAAATTCAAGAAACCCAAGACGTACCTCGTGCAGGTCGAAGGTGTGCCGGACGACGCGGCCCTTGCGGCTCTGGTTTCTGGCGTCACGCTAAAGGACGGTCCGACTCGGCCCGCCACCGCGCGGCGCATTGATGCGCCGAACCTCTTGCCGCGCGTCCCGCCTGTCCGCTATCGCAAATCCGTCCCGGATACATGGCTTGAGCTGACCATCACCGAGGGCCGCAATCGCCAAGTGCGCCGGATGACGGCCCATGTCGGCCACCCTACCCTGCGCCTTGTGCGCTGGCGCATAGGGGATTGGTCGCTAGACGGCCTTGCACCGGGGGAATGGCGCGAGGCTTAGCAACTGGCGGGAGGCTTATTTTTCGGGGGTCAGCACCGCTGAAATCGGCGCCAAAGCCACGCGGCTGGCGCGGTCCTGCAAGCCCCATAGCAGCAGCGCACTGATCGTATCGGCGCGCAAGCGACCGAGCATGATCACGCCGCCCGCGTCACGCCCGGCCTTAAATGCCGCCTGATCCAGAAAGCGGCGAATGACCGTCGCGCTCTGCCCTTCGCTGTCGAAATCGCGGAAAACTGTGCCTACAGGCACACCCTCGCGTGCGATCAGCTTGGGCGCGGTTTCCAAACCCTTGGAAAACACGACCAGCCCATGACCCGATTCCAGCAAGATAGGGGCCAGCTGCTCGCTTGCATCGCGGCTGATCTGAAGGCCTGTTCCCGTTCCCTCCAGCACGCCCACGGCCTCGGGGATGGCGGCAAACACTGTCTGCATAACCGTTTCGGTATCGCGTGCATCCGCGCCTTCGGGCAAGTTGGCTATCGCCAAAACCTCGAAACCCGCGTCGCGGTAACGCTCCATCGCCTCCTGCGCGCCGGGCTTTGCTGCGTCAACGGCAAAGCTGAGCGGATAGGGAAACGCGTCTAGCGCATCAAGGCCAATGGGGCTGCTGCCGTCGTCGATCAAAACGATCGCCATCAAGGGCTTGCCGTCAGGATTGGCGAAGGACTCGGCATTTGCAATGATCGCGGGGGCCGCCTCAGTAATGGCATTGAGGCTGGAATCGAGTTTAATATCTAGATCGACCTCAGGACTGGCCTCTGCTCCGGTGTCAGCCGTGCTGTCAGCCACTTCGGCCCCGATCGATGGCAGGCGCCCTGTTTCGATACCGTCCACGACATCACCGTTGGTTCTGCTGGGCGCGGCCTCTGCGCCCTCTTGCATCTCATCCGCTGGCACATCTGACTCGGCACTATCCGGCTCAGCGATTTGCGCACTGACCTCGGTGTCGGGGACTCGTGCGGACATGGTGTTTGTGGACATGCCTGCGCTGCTTTCGACATCAGGTAGGCTAGGCTGCGCAGGATCGGCAGAGATGGTTATCCCGGCACCGGGTTCCGTCATTGCGGTCTGTGTGTCCGCCTCGGGCGCTGAGGGCGCGTCTATGCCACTTGCCTCCGCTGAGGGGGCCATACCGCTGGCCTCCTCGGCGATCTGGGGCGCAGTTAGATCGGCGTCCACCCCGCCGGGCTGAGGCCGTGTCGAGGGCTGTGTATTCTCATCGGACACTGCAGCCAGAGTGTCAGGCGCGGCGGCGCCCACTTGCGGCGCTTCAATGGAGAAATGCGGCGCACCATCGGTCTCTGGCAGACGCGCGGCAGAATCGTCGAGCGATTGGTTGAACTCTGAACCGGCCGGGACATCCAGCTCGGCAGCCTCCGGCGCGCCCGGCCGTCCCGCCCACGTCGCAACCGACACCGCCGACAATGCCGCGCCCGATACCACCGCGCCGATTACCAGCCCCGACAAAAATCCGCCCGCCATGCCGTGCCCTCCTGTTATCGCTTGTTCAAACCGTTGCGTTTACTACCACCGGCCCCTTGACCCTAGAGGCCAAGCCTGAACAAGTATATCGCGACCGGCCCTCCGGCCTCCACCCCAATGATGGGGTTCTCGGCGCGGGTGGGCATATCAGACACGGAACAGGCATGATGCTGCTGCTCATCGATAATTACGACAGTTTCACCTATAATTTGGTGCATTACGTCGGCGAATTGGGGGCCGAGGTGGTGGTCAAGCGCAACGATGCGCTGGACGTGGCTGCCGCGTTGGCGCTGAATCCCGCCGGTATCCTGCTGTCACCCGGCCCATGCGATCCTAATCAGGCAGGCATTTGCTTGGACCTGACGCTTGCGGCGGCCAAAGCAGGCATCCCGCTGCTGGGCGTTTGCCTTGGGCACCAGACCATCGGACAGGCCTTTGGCGGGCGAGTCGTGCGGCATTCTGAGATCGTGCACGGCAAGATGGGACAGATGTATCACGAGGGGCGCGGCGTCTTTGCAGGGTTGCCCTCACCGTTTGAGGCCACCCGATATCATTCGCTGGTGGTCGAGCGGTCCAGCCTGCCGGACTGCCTTGAGGTGACTGCCCATCTGGAGGACGGCACGATCATGGGTCTGCGCCATCGCGAATTGCCCATCGAGGGCGTGCAATTTCACCCCGAATCCATAGCGTCGCAGCACGGTCACGCCCTGCTCAAGAATTTTCTCGACACGATGAAGACGCCAGCATGAGTGATGCGTTGAAACCCCTGATTAACGCTGCCGCAAACGGCCCGCTGACGCGGGATCAGGCCGAGGCCGCATTCGGCATCCTCTTTGATGGCGAGGCGACGCCCAGCCAGATCGGCGGCTTTCTGATGGCGCTGCGCACGCGCGGCGAGACAGTGGATGAATACGCCGCCGCCGCCGCGGTGATGATCGCCAAATGCCACAAAGTGCGCGCGCCTGAAGGGGCGATTGATATCGTCGGCACTGGCGGCGACGGTAAGGGCACGCTCAACATTTCGACTGCGGCGGCGTTTGTCGTGGCGGGTGCAGGCGTCTGCGTGGCCAAGCATGGCAACCGCAATCTCAGCTCAAAATCGGGCGCTGCGGATGCGCTGGCGCAAATGGGCGTCAACGTGATGATCGGGCCGGAACTTGTTGAAAAGGCGCTGAAAGAAGCAGGTATTGCCTTTATGATGGCGCCGATGCACCACCCGGCAATGGCTCATGTCGGCCCCGTCCGGGCCGAGCTGGGGACGCGCACCATCTTTAATATCTTGGGGCCGCTCACGAACCCTGCGGGCGTCAAGCGCCAACTGACAGGCGCTTTTGCCCGCGACCTTATCCGGCCCATGGCCGAAACGCTGGGACAGTTGGGATCAACGCGCGCGTGGCTGGTTCACGGCAGTGACGGGACGGACGAGTTGGCCATCAGTGGGCCATCGTGGGTTGCCGCGCTGAATGAGGACGGCAGCATCACCGAGTTTGAGCTGCATCCCGAAGAAGCGGGCCTGCCCCTGCACCCATTCGAGGATATCCTCGGTGGCACCCCGCAACATAACGCAGCCGCCTTTCGTGCCATTCTGGACGGTGCACATGGCGCCTACCGCGATGCCGTGTTGCTAAATTCAGCCGCCGCGCTGGTGGTGGCCGGACGCGTCGGCGATCTGCGAGAAGGCGCGGCACAAGCCGCCACTAGTATCGACAGCGGAGCGGCGCGCAAGTGCCTGCAAACGCTGGCAAAGGTTACATCGGAGACAACATGAGCACGCCCACTATTCTGGAAAAGATCAAAGCCTATAAACTGGAAGAGATCGCAGCGACAAAGGCCGAAACACCGGTTGAGGCAATGGAGGATCTCGCGCGCGCGGCACCCGCCGTACGCCCCTTCAAAGAGGCATTGCTGCAGGCGTCGATCAACGGCTACGGCCTGATCGCCGAGATTAAAAAGGCAAGCCCGTCCAAAGGCCTTATTCGCGCCGATTTCGACCCCGAAGCGCTGGCACGCGCCTATGAGGATGGCGGCGCCGCGTGCTTGTCAGTGCTAACCGATACGCCCAGCTTTCAGGGGGCAAAGGAGTATCTCACGCTGGCGCGAGAAGCATGCGACCTGCCCGTGCTGCGCAAGGATTTCATGTACGATCCCTATCAGGTGATCGAGGCACGCAGCCTTGGCGCCGATTGCATTTTGATCATCATGGCCAGCCTCACCGACGACGAAGCCGCGGCGCTGGAACAGGCTGCCGAGGCATGGGGCATGGACGCTATCATCGAAGTGCATAGCGCAGACGAGCTCAAACGCGCAGAGGCGCTCTCGTCCCAGCTGATCGGCATCAACAACCGCGACCTGAACACATTTGAGACGTCCTTGGACACCTCGCGGACATTAGCGCGTTACGTGCCAGAGGACCGTATCATTATCTGTGAGAGTGGGCTGGAAACACCTCAGGATCTGGCTGATATCGCCCGCTATGGCGCGCGCTGTTTCCTTATTGGCGAGACGCTGATGCGGGCAGATGACGTGGCCAGCGCCACGCGCAACTTGTTGGCCAACCCCCTGACCGCCGGCGGGATGTAGATGACTGGCCTCACGCATTTCGACGACAAGGGCAACGCGCACATGGTCGACGTGTCGGCCAAGAAGGTGACGGCACGCATAGCCACCGCCGCCTGCCACATTAAGATGAAACGCGAAACATTTGATATTATTGCCGAAGGTCGCGCCAAGAAGGGCGACGTTATCGCTGTAGCGCGGCTTGCTGGGATCATGGGCGCCAAGCGGACAGCAGACCTGATCCCGCTTTGCCATCCGCTGCCCATTGCCAAGGCGAGCGTCGAGCTGACGCTCGACCCCAATTTGCCGGGCCTGCAGATCGAGGCGACTGTCAAAACCACCGGCCAAACCGGCGTCGAAATGGAGGCCCTTACCGCCGCCAGCATCGCCGCCCTGACGGTATACGACATGGCGAAGGCCGTGGACCGGGCAATGGAAATAGGCGGCTTGCGGGTGATTCTCAAAGATGGCGGAAAATCAGGCCTCTACGAGTCGAAGTGAATGTCGTGCACGGCCAGTCACTGGGTTTAACCTGCTGCGTTTAAGGGGCATTTTTTTACAATGATTACGGTCGAGGACGCGCTGTCGAAGCTCTTTGAACTTGTTCAGCCGTTGCAGGCTGAGATGGTTCCACTACGCTTGGCTGTCGGCCGGGTCTTGGCGCAGCCCGTCTCGGCCACGCGCGACCAGCCGCCATTCGCCGCATCCGCCATGGATGGCTATGCCCTTCGCGGCGCGGATGCGGTGGCGGGTGCGTGTTTTGAGGTTGTCGGGGAGGCGGCAGCCGGCCATCACTGGACTGGAACCCTGAAAGCTGGCCAAGCGCTACGTATCTTTACTGGTGCCCCCCTGCCGGATGGTGCCGATCGCGTTGTAATTCAAGAGGATACCAGCCGAAGCGGTAGTGTGATCACACTTGGACAATCTCTTGATTCCGGTCCTCACGTTAGACCCGCCGGGGCAGATTTCCGCGTCGGCGATACGGTGCTGGCTCCGCGCCTTCTTGGCGCCCACGATATCGCGCTTCTTGCTGCCATGAACATCGCGCAAGTGCCCGTTTCGCAGAAGCCAAGCGTTGCGATCATTGCAACGGGTGATGAGTTGGTCCTGCCCGGCGAGGTGCCGGGGCCCGGCCAAATCATCGCATCAAACACCTTCGGCCTTGCCGCGTTAATTGAGGCAAATGGTGGGACGGCGCGTCTCCTTCCTGTTGCGCGCGACAATATCGCATCGTTAGTGACGGCGTTTGCATTGGCACGAGACGCGGACCTGATCCTGACGGTAGGCGGAGCGTCGGTCGGCGATCACGATCTGGTCGGAAAAGTTGCGCAGGACCTCGGGCTTGCACGCTCATTCTATAAGATTGCAATGCGCCCTGGCAAACCGTTGATGGCGGGTCGGCTCGGCAAGGCCGCTATGGTTGGGCTTCCGGGAAACCCAGTATCTGCAATGGTTTGCGGTCACGTCTTCGTCCTACCAATGCTTCGTGCGATGCTGGGGCTAGGCTGTGCGTCCGCGCCCTCTTTTACGGCTAAACTGGGCGCGGAACTGTCTGCGAACGGGCCACGCGTGCACTACATGCGCGCGTATCTAGAGGACGGTATCGTCACGCCTGCGGCCTCGCAGGACAGTGCCCTTCTCAGCGTTCTCAGCCGCGCGAACGCGCTGCTGATCCGCCCGGCGCACGAACCCGCTAGGCCTGTGGGAAGCAGCGCTCGCGTCATGGCGCTATAGCCGCACAGCCGTCCGTGCCGTGATCAACACTCCCGCGCTTGACACAAAACGAGAACATGACTAGAACAAAGTCAGATAAAACAGGCCGGAGGGACGGACGTTATGCTGACTAGAAAGCAGCTCGATCTGCTGAATTACATCAATCAGAGGGTACAGCGCGATGGCGTTCCGCCCAGTTTCGATGAAATGAAAGATGCGCTGGACCTGCGCTCAAAATCTGGCATTCATCGTCTGATCACCGCGCTCGAAGAGCGGGGCTTTATCAGGCGTCTGGCACATCGTGCCCGCGCGCTAGAGATTGTGAAGCTGCCCGAATCGCTAGGAGGCACGGCGATGCACGGCTTTGCGCCGCGCGTAATTGATGGGGATGTGCCCGATATGCCGCCCCCAGCTAACGCAATGCCTGTGTCCGTCATCGATGCGCATGAGATTCCCGTGATGGGCCGTATTGCAGCAGGCGTTCCGATCGAGGCCATTCAGAACGCCTCGCATAATGTGGCGGTGCCGGGTTCAATGATCGCCGGCGCGGGCGAGCATTACGCACTGGAGGTCAAAGGCAATTCGATGATCGACGCAGGGATCAACGACGGCGATGTCGTCGTGATCCGCGAGACGTCGACCGCCGAGAACGGTGATATCGTCGTGGCGCTGGTTGAGGACCAAGAGGCAACCCTCAAGCGGTTTTTTCGGCGCGGCGGGGCGATTGCACTGGAGGCCGCGAACCCGGCCTACGAGACGCGAATTCTCCCCGATGACAAGGTGAAGGTGCAGGGCCGCCTCGTCGGTCTGATCCGTACCTATTGAGACTGGACTGCGCCGCGCCTTTCGCGGCGCATGTTCCAAAGCCGCGCGCCAGCAACGCCGCGCGCTGTATCGACTAATGGGCCACCTGCGCTGCTGCTGAGCGCCATTGACCCTGTTGCGCGCAATTCGGTCGGTCCGATGAAAACGCAATCGCCACCAGCGCCTAAGGTCGCAGGTAATTCGGCGTTCGTAACGATCCAGTCTCCCGCGGCGCACTGCGTCAGGGCCGCGATTTCGCGCTTGCCGCGAAAAGCCCTGATCGTGATGTCGCCCAGACTAAGTTGCGCAATCGGCCAGCGCGCGGCCGCCTCTTCCTGTGTGGCTGGGTCGCCGTCATTTTCCAGCCAGTTGCGCGCGGCAAAACCATCTCCGCGAGGAGAACTGAGGGCTCGGCCCTCTGGTGTCATGATGCCGACAAGCCCTCCGGTATCGGAAATCAGAACGCTGGGGCGGTCGGACTCCGCCCACAGAAACCCCGCCAGCAAAAGAGGTAGCACGCCGACCGCGCGGGTGCGGCCCTGCCATAGGATCAGCGTAAGCGCGCCGATAGCGAGCAGCGGCAGCACCCATGGACCGGGGCTGGCGATCATACCGCGGGCGCCGTCCTGCGCAGCGATCCAGTGTGCAACGCCCAATATCCAGTCCAGCGCCAGCCCCATGACCCGAAGGCCCGCGCCCTCCAGCCCGAAGGGAAGCATGCAGATCGAGACCACCGCTGCGGGCATCACCAGCACACCCATCAGTGGCACGGACGCCAAGTTGGCGATAAGGCCATAATGCGCAATCTGGTTGAAATGCGCTGCCGCGAACGGCGCCGTCGCCAATCCCGCTACGAGCGATGACATCACCACCGCGAGCACCGGGCGCAGCCAGCGTGGTCCGCGAGGCACCGCATCATGCTGGAGCCCGCCAAAGATCGCGATCAATGCGGTTGTTGCGGAAAACGACATCTGAAATCCCGGTCCCATTAGCGCCTCAGGCCTCAGGAACAGTACAATCAGCGCGGCCAGCGCCACGGCACGCAAACTGAGGGCGCGCCGGTTCAGCATCACCGCGACCAGCATGACGGCGACCATGATAAACGCCCGCTCGGTCGCAATGCTGCCGCCCGACAGGGCCAGATAGAACGCGGCCACCGGCAGCGCTGCTGCCGCTGCGACCTGCTTGACCGGAGCGCGTAGCGCGACGAACGGAATCAGCGCCAGCCCATAGCGCAACGTGGCAAAAACGAATGCAGTCAGCAGCCCCATGTGCAGCCCTGAAATAGCTAACAAATGTGCAAGGTTAGACACGCGCAGCGCAGTCAACGTGTCCTGCCCCATTCCCGATCTGTCACCCGTCATAATCGCCGCTGCAAAGGCGCCCGTCTCGCCCGGTAATGCGGCCTGAACGCGCGCCGACAGAGCCATTCGGATGCGAAACATCAACTGCCCGCCGTCCGGCGCGGCAAGCGCCACCAGCGGCACACGTGTATATCCAACCGCACCCAAGCCCTGAAACCATGCATGGCGCTGAAAATCGAAACCGCCCGGCTCCACCGGGCCGGAGGGCGGTGACATGTGTCCGGTCGCGCCCATTCGCAGGCCGGGACGCGGCACCGCGCCCTCCATGTCCGAATGAAGCGACAAGCGCACCCGGGCTGGCGTGCGGCTGGGCCGGACGCCCGGCAGGCGCACTTGGTCGAGGGTCACGCGCGCGGCGTCCGATGCTGAGCGGTCAATACCGACCACGCGCCCCTCGACCGGACCATAGTAGCGCCAGCCAAGCACTGGCCCCGATACCGTATGCGCCCTCGCGCCAGCCAAAAGCAGCCCCAGCGCGACCAATCCAGCACCGACCGCCAATGGCGACAGCGCAGGGCCAAGTATGCGCGCCAGCACACCGCACAAGGCAACCGCCATCGCGACACCCGCATAGCCCCACCAGAGCGGCTCCTGCGGCAGCGCGAAATATATCGCAATGCCGGTTCCCATGCACACAGGCGCCCAGCCGATCAGGTGACCGCGCTGAAGCAGCAATACCTGCGAGAGGGGCGCCCAAAGTGCCGCCACTTGTCACCCCTTCCATGGGCCGATAAACAGTTGCCAAACCTAGCCCCCACATCGTTACCGAAAGGTTAATGCGCCCCATGTCCCAAAAGGTCGTGACCCGTTTCGCCCCCTCGCCCACGGGCTATCTGCATATCGGAGGGGCACGCACGGCCCTCTTTAACTGGCTTTTCTCGCGCGGTCGTGGCGGCACTTTTCTGCTGCGGATTGAGGACACGGACCGCGCCAGATCCACACCCGATGCAACCCAAGCAATCCTCGACGGGATGGAGTGGATGGGCCTCGACCACGACGGCGAGGTCGTCAGCCAGTTCGAACGCGCGCCGCGCCATGCGGAGGTTGCGCGCCAGATGCTGGATGCAGGGCAGGCATATAAATGCTTTGCCACGCAGGAGGAAATTCAGGAATTCCGCGACGCCGCGAAGGCCGAGGGCCGCTCGACACTTTATCGTAGCCCGTGGCGCGACGTAGATGCTGCGAGCCATCCCGACCTGCCCCACGTCATCCGCATCAAGGCGCCTTTGGAGGGCGCCACAGTGATCGCGGACGCCGTGCAGGGCAATATTACCATCCGTAACAACCAGCTGGATGACATGGTGCTGCTGCGGTCCGACGGAACACCCGTTTACATGCTGGCGGTTGCGGTCGACGATCACGACATGGGCGTCACACACGTCATCCGCGGCGATGACCATCTGAACAACGCAGCACGCCAGATGATGATCTATCGCGCGATGGACTGGCCTCTGCCCGTCTATGCTCACATCCCGCTGATTCACGGCCCTGATGGCAAAAAACTAAGCAAGCGGCATGGCGCGCTAGGAACGCGGGAGTATCGCCAGATGGGATACCCGGCGGCGGGCATGCGCAACTATCTCGCGCGTCTGGGATGGAGCCATGGGGACGCCGAATTCTTCTCGGACGCGCAGGCGCAAGAGTGGTTCGATCTGGATGGTATCGGCAAATCGGCCGCGCGCTTTGATCTAAAGAAGCTCGAGAATATCTGCGGACAACATATGGCGGCATCAGACGATGCTGCACTGCTGCATGAACTAGAGGGTTTCATTGCAATCACGGCGCAGCCACCGCTGCCCGCAGAAAAGAAAGCGATGATGCTGGATGCGATGCCGCACCTCAAAGAGCGCGCGCGAACATTTATAGAACTAATTGAAAAAGCTGAATTTATCTTGGTGCATCGCCCTGTAAAGCCGGATGAAAAAGCCGCCGCACAGCTGGACGAGGCCGCCCGCGAAATGCTGCGCGATTTGACGCCGCACCTGCGAGATGCTAGTTGGAACCGGACAAGCATCGAAGCGTTGATGAACGATTTTGCCGAAGCGCGCGGTATCAAGTTTGGCAAAATGGCCGGCCCGCTGAGGGCCGCCCTTGCTGGACGTAGCGCAACGCCCAGCGTCTTCGATATGATGCTGGTATTGGGACAGGCCGAAACGCTGGCACGTCTTAACGACGCAGGCCAAGACGGAAATTAACCGTCCCGTAGTGCCGATGACGTATTCAGCCGGAACCGGACGCGCGGTGGACCGGGTGCAACTAGGAGAGAGAGCCGCATGGGCGACGACAAGAAGACTGCAAAGCTGACCATCGACGGCAACGAATACGAATTGCCAATCCATACCCCCACATTGGGGCCGAACGTAGTCGACATCCGCAAACTCTATGGTCAGGCGAACGTCTTTACCTACGACCCCGGTTTCACCTCGACTGCCAGCTGCGACAGCACCATCACATTTATTGACGGCGAGAAGGGCGAACTGCTGCACCGCGGTTATCCCATCGACCAACTGGCTGAGAAGTCGCATTACCTAGAGGTTTGCTATCTGCTGCTGTATGGCGAATTGCCCTCAGCCGCGCAGCTAGAAGATTTTGAAGAGCGGGTGACCAAGCACACGATGCTGCACGAGCAAATGCAGTTCCTGTTCCGTGGTTTCCGCCGTGATGCGCCCCCGATGGCGATCATGGTAGGTGTCGTGGGCGCGCTAAGCGCGTTTTATCACGACAGCACTGATATTAACGACCCGTGGCAGCGCGAGGTTGC
Organism: Roseovarius sp.; assembly: GCA_024636515.1. Classification (GTDB taxonomy): domain Bacteria; phylum Pseudomonadota; class Alphaproteobacteria; order Rhodobacterales; family Rhodobacteraceae; genus Roseovarius. Next base: position 867 of record JAGXGX010000127.1, on the reverse strand, counting down.
CTCTGTTCGGATGATCGCCAAGATGCCGACAATCGCGGCGATGGCCTATAAATACACCATCGGCCAGCCATTTGTTTATCCGCGCAATGACATCGACTACGCATCGAACTTCATGCGCATGTGCTTTGCCGTTCCCTCCGAAGATTACGAGGTAAATCCGATCCTCAGCCGCGCGATGGACCGAATCTTTACGCTGCACGCGGATCACGAGCAGAACGCCTCGACCTCGACCGTGCGCCTTGCATCGTCGTCGGGTGCAAATCCGTTTGCATGTATCGCGGCAGGCATCGCCTGCCTGTGGGGCCCTGCACATGGCGGCGCCAATCAGGCCGCTCTGGAAATGCTGCGCGAGATTGGCACAGTCGACCGCATTCCCGAATTTATCGCCCGCGCAAAGGACAAGAACGATCCCTTCCGTCTGATGGGTTTTGGCCACCGCGTGTACAAGAATTTCGACCCACGCGCCAAGGTTATGAAGCAGTCGGCGGACGAGGTTCTGGACCTGATGGGGATTGAGGATAATCCAACCCTACAGGTAGCAAAAGAGCTGGAGAAACAGGCACTTGCTGACCCCTACTTTGCTGAAAAGAAGCTGTTTCCCAACGTGGATTTCTACTCAGGCATCATCCTAGAGGCCATGGGCTTCCCCACCTCTATGTTCACCGCGATCTTTGCCGTCTCGCGGACCGTCGGTTGGATTTCGCAGTGGAAGGAAATGATCGCCGATCCACAGCTCAAGATCGGCCGCCCGCGCCAGCTTTATGTTGGCGCCGAGTTCCGCGACTACGTGGATATCGAGAAGCGCTAAGCGCCGTTTTGGCGGATATTAGAAGAAAGGCGCGGCCAGAACGGCTGCGCCTTCGTCGT
>JAGXGX010000024.1 GCA_024636515.1 Roseovarius sp. | reverse complement strand
GGGGATGGGTTTCATCTCCGGTCCTTCCAGAATTGATTTGATAGCAGCGCAGCGGCGCCGCGTAACGTGCTGAGGGTCGCAGCCCGGCAAATTGGCTATGCCGCGACAAAGCGCGCGCGGCGATGCAAAAGGCTGCGTGTGTTCAACTTCGACCGCTTACTTGGCTGGCACGAAGCGACATGTATCAAATTCGCGGAGGGGGTGTTTCGCTGACAGAGGCCAAATCATAGGGCGCGACGACGCCGAACCCGTATTCGAGCGAGATCTGCATGCGCGTCTGCCTTGGAAGCAAGGTGAACTGAGGCAGAAGTAATGAGCAATGCGCCGTCATGGCAGCGCAGCCACCGGTCTGCTCATGGGGTGCTTTGGAGGAGTGACAGTCGGCAGTTGTCCGCAAATTTTGATGCATTGGCTCAGCTTCGGCGGATTCTGATTGGGCTAATGCATGGCTTGCAAACGACATATGCGGAACCGCTGCCGTAACCATCACGGTCAGCGCCAGCAGCCATCCCAAGAATATGCTGTGTCGGTGTCTCATGCCACTCCATCAAAATCGAGTTATGCGGGTGCCCGGTAAATCGCTTGAACCCACGAAAATAGCAAGCGTACACTTGATTACATTATATACGCGCCGGGCTAATTGACCCTCCCGCGCGGGAATGTTTTCGTTTCTAGTCGTCGGGGAGAGGTCTCGCCGTGTGCGACATCGCGTGCCCCAACATCGCAAAACACAGTCAAGGAAAACAACATGACGTTTATGAAATCTATCGGAGCAACAGCTGCATTCATCCTTTTTGCCGGATCCGCACTGGCGGGTGCCGGACACGGATCGTCCATCGGCAAGGCGGGTGATCCTGACAAAGTCGACCGCGTCATCGAGGTCAGCATGGACGAAATGAAGTACGACCCAAAGACAATTAACGTCGAGAAGGGCGAGACGATCAAGTTCGTCGTCCGCAACGAGGGAAATCTCATCCATGAATTCAACCTTGGGACCAAAGAGACGTGGGACGGTCACAGCAAGGAAATGAAGAACATGATGAAGTCCGGCATGATGACCATGAAAAAGCTCAACCACGCCAAGATGATGGAGGGCGGCATGATGCATGATGAGCCCAACAGCGCCCTAGTGGAGCCAGGTCAAACAGCCGAGGTCGTCTGGACCTTTACTGAGGCCACCGAAATGGGCTTCGCCTGCAACGTACCGGGCCACCGCGAGGGCGGCATGGCCGGCGAGATCGCATTCGCAGGCCACTAAACTCCTAAGACATGAGGGGCGCGCGGAGCGCCCCTCATCGCTGCCGACATGCATTCCAGTCGTGACCGGTATCAGCTTGTGCCGCGTTAGCGCGCGAGCTTTATCAGAGTGTTGCCGCCGTCTTCACCTCATACCCAGCATTGCGGATCGCCTCGGCCAAGGCTTCCTCGCTCAGGGTGCTCTCAACATCGACTTTGCGCGTGCCCGTATCGCAGGTCACTTTCGCGTTCGGGTCTGCCGCGTTGATCGCTTTTTCGATCGTTGCAGTGCAGTGACCACAGCTCATCCCGGGGACATCAAATCTGGTCATGGGTCTCTCCTATATGTTCCTGACGAGGTGGGTGTTCCTGCTCTGGAAGGTCAAGGGGCAGAGGAAATATCTTATCCCTATTGACCTTCCAGTCAGGGGAACCCTTATGTAGGTTAGGAATCACTTGGAGGAGTCCCCATGTCATTTCCGCAAACTCTTCGACTATCAGTTGAAAACATGTCCTGCGCGTCCTGCGTCGGGCGCGTCGAACGCGCCCTGACACCACTTACAGGCGTTGGCGATGTCAGCGTGAACCTCGCCAGCGAGACTGTCCAGACGCAGATTGATGCGCCCGAGCGCGTGGCCGAAATCGTGGCCGCGCTTGAAGACGCTGGCTATCCTGCGCGCAGCAAGACTGTGCGGTTGAATGTGGCGTCGATGACCTGCGCATCCTGCGTTGGGCGGGTCGACAAGGCGCTTGCGGCCGTGCCGGGCGTGTCGGATGTAAACGTGAACCTCGCGTCGGAGACGGCGACCGTGACCTATGCCGAGGGTGCCGTAAGTCTGGACGATCTGCTCCGCGCCGCAAAGAACGCTGGCTATCCGGCAACCCCCGCCGATGCTGCGACGGACGAGGATTCGAGCACGCGCAAAGCCGAGGAGGCGCGCGCGTTGGCCCGCAAGACGATGCTTGCCGCCGCGCTGGCACTGCCAGTTTTCCTGCTAGAGATGGGCGCGCATCTGGTGCCGGGCGTGCACGATCTGATCGGGCGTACGATCGGGCATCAGACCAGCTGGATGATCCAGTTCGTCCTGACCACAGTGGTTTTGGCTTGGCCGGGCCGGGCATTCTACACCAAAGGATTTCCCGCCCTACTTAAAGGCGCGCCCGACATGAACAGTCTGGTGGCTGTGGGTACGTCCGCCGCCTACGTCTATTCGCTGGTCGCACTTTTCGCGCCAGCGCTGCTGCCCGAAGCCGCGCGCGCGGTCTACTTCGAGGCGGCGGCGGTTATCGTGGTGCTGATCCTTCTGGGCCGTTGGCTGGAGGCTCGCGCCAAGGGCCGCACCGGCGCGGCGATCCAGAAACTTCTGGGCCTTCAGGCCCGCACTGCGCGAGTTCTGATAGACGGCGAGGCGCAGGATATCGCGATTGAGCAAATCAGCACCGGGGCCATCCTTCTTGTGCGTCCCGGCGAGCGAATTGCAGTAGATGGCGAGGTTACCCAAGGCAGCGCCCGTGTTGATGAGAGCATGATCACCGGCGAGCCTGTGCCAGTCGCCAAGGCCGAGGGCGATCCCGTCACTGGCGGCACCGTCAACGGCACCGGCAGTTTCCAGTTCCGCGCGACCCGCGTCGGGGCTGACACGACGCTCGCGCAGATCATCCGCATGGTCGAAGAAGCGCAGGGCGCGAAGCTACCAATTCAGGGTATGGTGGACCGGATCACGCTTTGGTTCGTGCCAGCCGTGATGGCGTTTGCTGCGCTCACAGTACTAATCTGGCTGGTCATCGGCCCATCGCCTGCTTTGTCATATGCGCTGGTCGCGGGCGTCTCGGTTCTGATTATCGCCTGTCCCTGCGCCATGGGGCTGGCCACGCCGACCTCCATCATGGTTGGCACGGGCCGGGCGGCGGAGATGGGCGTGCTCTTTCGCAAGGGCGACGCACTGCAACAGCTGACCAGCGTGGACATCGTAGCCGTCGACAAGACCGGCACTGTGACCGAAGGGCGCCCGGAACTGACCGACTTGGTGTTGGCCGATGGGTTTGAGCGGGCCGAGGTTCTGGCATTGGTAGCAGCGGTTGAGGCGCAGTCCGAGCATCCTATCGCCGAGGCGATTGTGAGGGCCGCAGAGGTCGAAGGCGCGGCGCGCCATGAGATTGACGGCTTTGAATCGATCACCGGTTATGGTGTGCGCGCCAAGGTGGCGGGCCGCGACGTCTTGATCGGCGCCGACCGTCTGATGGCGCGCGAAGGGCTGGAACCCGGTACACTAGCGCAGGCCGAGACGGACCTTGCCAGCCGGGGCCGTACCGCGCTCTATGCTGCGATCGACGGGCAGGTTGCTGCGGTCATTGCCGTGGCCGATCCGGTGAAACCGTCCAGCGCCGCCGCGATACAGGCCCTGCACGATCTGGGGCTGAAGGTGGCGATGATCACCGGTGACAAGCGCGAAACAGCAGAGGCGATCGCGCGAGAGACCGGCATCGACCACGTCATCGCGGGCGTTCTGCCGGACGGCAAAGTGGCGGCGCTGGATGAATTGCGCGCTGGTGGCAAGACACTCGCCTTTGTGGGCGACGGGATCAACGATGCGCCCGCATTAGCGCATGCTGATGTTGGCATCGCCATTGGCACCGGCACGGACGTGGCTATCGAATCTGCCGATGTGGTGCTGATGTCGGGCGACCTGCGCGGCGTCGTCAACGCATTCGAAGTCTCTACCCGCACGATGCGCAACATTCAGCAGAACCTCTTTTGGGCGTTTGGCTATAACGTGGCGCTCATCCCGGTCGCGGCGGGCGTGCTCTATCCTGCGTTTGGCCTGCTACTCTCGCCGGTTCTAGCCGCCGGTGCGATGGCGCTCAGCTCGGTATTTGTCCTGACGAACGCCTTGCGTCTGCGCCGCGTTCGCCCAGCAATGGACGAGGCCGAAGCCGCGCGCCCCAGCGCAACCCTTTCTCCCGCTGCAGCTGAATGAGGACCGTACAATGAATATTGGAGATGTCGCCACCCGGTCAGGCCTGCCGTCCAAGACGATCCGGTACTACGAGGATATCGGCCTCGTCAAACCTCTGCGCAGCGCTAATGGTTACCGGACGTTCCGCGACAGTGACGTTCACAAACTTGCGTTTCTGGGTCGTGCCCGCGCACTTGGCTTCAGCATCGAGGACTGTCGCAGCTTGATAAAGCTGTACGAGGATACCGGCCGCGAGAGCGCCGAGGTTAAACATATTGCCGAAGAGCATCTGACCCGGATTGATAGTAAGATCGCAGAGCTGGCCGAAATGCGTGCGACGCTTGCGACCTTGGTGCATGCCTGTGCGGGTGACGACCGCCCAGATTGCCCAATCTTGGCCGATTTGGCGTCAAAGCAGCAAGGAGCGCGTCTGACTAAACCCGGTTAGAGCATCTGGCGTATGCCGCTGGCTCTTTGGCGACAAAAGGGGGCGCCAGCTTGTTAGCGTGCGCCGTGCCGATCACGCGTAACATCCACCAGAGAAAACGTAGCCTCTGCATTCAGCGTGCCGCCAGCGCAAACTATGCCGCGCCCCTGTAGATCTATCAAATGTGCCAACACGTTACGCGTGGCAGCTGGTAAAAGTTGGGGGGGCGTTGCAGTGTAAATTTTGTGCGTTAACACCGCCGCCGTCGCGGGTGAGACACTTAGCTGCGCGAGGATTTCGCCCTCGCGCGTTTTGCGATGCGCAAGCAGCCAGTCGATGCGCGCGGCGGGCTCAGGCACGGGCGCGCCGTGGCCAGGGTGCAGCACGCTTGCGCCATGCATCCTTAGCCGATTGCAGGAGGCCATAAACTGCGTCAGGTCCCCGTCCGGCGGTGAGACGAGGGAGCTGGCCCAGCCCATGACCAGATCGCCGGTAAAAACGGTATCATTCCACGCAAAGCATAGGTGATTGCCGAAATGGCCGGGAGTCCACAGCGCCTTGATCCGCCAACCGTCGCCGACCACTTCCTCGTCATCGGCGACGCAGCTGTCCGGCATGAACTCTGTGTCGACGCCTTCACCGCCGCCGATAATGCCGCCAGACGCCAGCCGCGTCATCGCGGGGCTGCGCCCTGCGGCAGCATCGCCAAACGCCAGCACCGGTGCGCCAGTTGCAGAAGCGAGGCGGAGGGCGAGAGGAGAGTGATCCAGATGTGCGTGGGTCACGAAAATATGCGTGATACGCTGGCCCTGACGCAGCGCCGCCAGAATGGCCTGTAAATGTGCAGGATCATTCGGGCCGGGGTCGATCACGGCAATGCCGCGCGTGCCGACAAGGTAGGTATTGGTGCCGCGGTACGTCATCGGCGACGGGTTGGGCGCCAAAATTCGACGCAGTCCGGGGGCCAAGGTGCAGGCCGTGCCGGCGACCGGATCAAAGCTGTCGTTGTTACGCACGTTCGGCGCTCCGGCGGGGGGCCACAGGTGGCTGTTAAGTGGTGAGAGTACCGGGCCGGCAGCGCGCGGTCCAGCGGGCAGGGCGCTGCTACTCTTGTGTTCGGATGTATCGCGCTGCTTGCACCTCCGAGTGCGCCTGTCGTAGCGTCTGGCATGACGTTTCGCTGGCTCAAACGAACAATGCCGCGCAGCCTGTATGGCCGCGCCTTTTTAATCCTGCTGCTGCCGGTGATTTCGCTATTGCTGGTGGTATCGGTAGTATCGGCGCAGCGCCTGTTTGAGGGCGTGACGCGGCAGATGACCACATCTGCCGCACGCGAGGTGCGGCTATTGCTGGATAGCCCCGATCCAGCGCCCCTTGCCCAAACTCTGTCGATCGAGGTCAGCCCGGTCGTGGCGCAAGATATCCCACCCGGCAACCTGCGGCGCTGGTTTGACATAACTGGCATCGTGCTGATCGACGAGCTACAAGCGCGCCTGCCACGGCTGGAAAGCATCGATCTAAGTGATGGCCAAATCGTCCAGCTCTATCTGCGCAAGGACGACGAATACGTTCACATGATAATGGACAGGAGGCGGTTTTCGGCCTCCAATCCGCACCAACTGTTCGTCAACATGCTGTTTTTCAGTGTTTTGATGACGATCATCGCCTACCTTTATCTTCGCAATCAGCTGCGACCCATTACCCGGCTGGCCCGCGCGGCAGAGGCATTCGGGCGCGGTCGCAGTGTGCCGTATCGCCCGTCTGGCGCAAATGAGGTGCGCGCGGCCGGCAGTGCATTTTTAGACATGCGCGCGCGTATCGACCGCCAGATTGAGCAGCGCACATTGATGCTGTCGGGTGTCAGCCACGATCTGCGGACGCCCCTCACGCGGCTGAAGCTCAGCCTTGCGATGCTGGACGATGAGCGCGACCGCGAGCCAATGCTGCGCGATGTGCGCGACATGGAGCGCCTGTTGGACGCCTTTCTCGACTTTGCCCGAGGTGCGGCAGAGGGGGAGGCAGAGCAGGTTGATCCCGGCGCGCTAGTTCAGCGCATCGTAGAAGACTGCGCTCGCGCCAACATCCCCGCGACCCTGTACGAAATGGTGGGGAGCGGCACCATGCCGCTGCGCGCCATCGCGATCCGACGCGCCGTCGATAACCTGATCGGCAACGCAGTGCGCTATGGCACGCGCGCCGAGGTGTCTATGGTCCTGACCGAGCGCGCCCTGCGCATCCGCGTTGAGGATGATGGTCCCGGAATTCCCGAGGACCGGCGCGAGGAGGCGCTGCGCCCCTTTGCCCGGTTGGAGCCGTCACGCAATCAGGACAAAGGACCGGGCGTCGGTCTAGGTCTATCGATCACAACCGATATCGCTCGCGCCCATGGCGGCACCCTGCGCCTGAGCCAATCCGAGCGGCTAGGCGGTCTATGCGCGGATTTGGTGATAGCAAGGTAGGACGCGACGCTGACTGACGTTGCTTACTACGCGACGCGGACTTCCAGTCCTCATGTTAGGATCTCGATGTAGAAGGCGCGCGTACGCTTTAAGCGCAACCGGTGTCCATACCGTCATGTATGACCTATTGCTTAGCCTTCCACGCGCATCTGCACCTTACAACGCTGAACGATGCTTAGTAGCCCGTCCGTCTAATCACTGCGCCGATTGTGCGCCACAGGATTTTGGCGTCCTCACGGATGGAAACATCTACGTCATAAGCAGCATCGAGGGCTACGCGCGAACGAAAAGCGCTCTCATTGCGCTGTGACACCTGCCAATAGCCCGTAATGCCGGGGCGCAGAGCAAAGTAATGCGCGGCATCTCCGTAGATCGGCAACTGCTCGGGCATCATGGGGCGCGGGCCGACGAGGCTCATGTCGCCCTTCAAAACGTTCCACAGCTGGGGCAACTCGTCCATCGACGTCTTGCGCAAGAAGGCGCCCAGACGCGTGATGCGCGGATCATTCTTCAATTTCTGCGTCTTGTCCCACTCGGCGCGAAGGGCAGGATCGGCGGCCAAATTTGCCTCCAGCAGGCGGTCGGCATCGCGCACCATCGTCCGCAGCTTGAGGATCGAGAATGTTTCACCCGCACGGCCCAAACGCGGCTGGCGGTAAAAGGGCGATCCGCCCTCCATCCACAAGAGCGCTGCCATGCCGCCGATCAAAGGCGCGGCGATGGGCGCCGCAAGCGCGACCAAGGTTAAATCAAGCGCCCGCTTGCCCAAGCCGCGATATCCAAGCATAGAATTGCGTTTACCCACAGTCGGGGCGGGTGTGTAGTCGTGGTAAAAGACCGGATGGACGGTCCGCGAATATTTGCGTGACCGTGACGTTGGGATCGAACCCTGAGTACGCGAAGTCGCGATATCGACCTTAGCTTCGGACATAACAAACCTACCTTAAACATTAACCAATGCGGTCCGCGTTGACCGCACCTTACTACACTCACTAACTGCCCCAATTTCGAACCTGCATAGCCTTCGCCTTGCCGGTGGAAATGTGACGCACACCGCCCTCAAAAGTGGCGGGACTAACAAAGGGCAACAAAACGCCCCATTACTGACTAGGTTCAAGTTAACAGTTGCTGTTACGATTTTCAGAAAATTCGACGGAAACACATCGTTTCCAGCGCTTGCAATTCAAGGCTTCTCGACTATCGAAAAACACCCTTTTAACGGGTGTTAAGACCCTTGAACTCGTAACGACCTTGCCGAACACCTCCCACTGTTTCGATACAAGCAACTAGCAGCCCCAGTTCTATGTAACATTTTATTAAATTGTACAGAATTTGCAACTTCGATTTAAGCTTGAACACACAAGGAAACTTAGGGTTCTGCTACTATCACAGAAATATGAGCCTCAGTTCGTACGAAATAGGGCGCAAATAGGGCCGCTGATTCTCGCCCGTGTTAAACCATCATCTCTTTGGTCGCCGTCAGGCGGATGTCCGGATAGTCGCGCTCAATACGGTCAATATCCCACTGCAGCCGCGTCAGGTAGACAACGTCTCCATCGTTATCATGCGCAATATGCAGTTGGTTGGCCGTGATAAATGCGTCCAGCGCGGCGCGGTCGCCCTGCGCCCAGCGCGCAGAGGTGAATTGCGACGCCTCAAAGCGGACGGGCAGGCCGTATTCCAGCTCGATGCGCGACGCCAGTACCTCAAATTGCAGCGCCCCGACGACGCCGACGATAAAACCGCTACCAAAGGCGGGTTTAAATACCTTAGCCGCACCCTCTTCGGCAAATTGCATCAGCGCCTTTTCCAAATGCTTGGATTTTAGCGGATCACCTGCACGTACGGTTTGCAGCAGTTCCGGCGCAAAGCTGGGGATACCGGTCACGCGCAGCGCCTCGCCCTCGGTCAACGTGTCGCCGATGCGAAGCTGGCCGTGGTTCGGGATACCGATGATATCACCCGCCCACGCCTCGTCCGCCAGCTCGCGATCGGACGCCAGAAAGAGCACTGGATTGCTGATCGTCATCGGCTTTTTGCTGCGCACATGAGTTAGTTTCATGCCGCGCTTGAAATGGCCCGACGCCATGCGCACGAACGCGACGCGGTCCCGGTGTTTCGGGTCCATGTTCGCCTGTACCTTAAAGACGAAGCCGCTCACCTTGGTCTCATCTGGCGCGATTGGGCGCGGCTCGGCGCTTTGGGGCTGTGGCTCGGGGCCGTAGGTGGCGATGCCGGCCATCAGCTCTTTGACACCGAAGGAGTTGATTGCAGAGCCGAACCAAATCGGGGTCATATGCCCCTCCAGCACCGCTTGCGGGTCCAGCTCAGGCAGAAGCTCGCGGGCCATTTCGACCTCCTCGCGCAGCTTTTTCACCAATGGGGCGGGCAGGTGTTCGTCCAGCTTTGGATCATCCAGCCCGTTAATTTCGATGCTGGCCGCCACCTTGTTACGGTCGGCGCGGTCCATCAACTCCAGCCGGTCGTTTAGCATGTCGTAGCAGCCGGCAAATTCGCGGCCGACGCCGATGGGCCAACTGGCAGGCGTCACGTCGATCGCCAGATTCTCCTGAATTTCGTCGATGATGTCAAAAGTGTCGCGGCTCTCGCGGTCCATCTTGTTACAAAAGGTCAGGATCGGCAGATCGCGCAGGCGGCACACCTCAAACAGCTTTTGGGTCTGCGATTCCACACCTTTGGCGCCGTCTATTACCATGACGGCGGCGTCGACTGCTGTCAGTGTCCGGTACGTGTCCTCAGAGAAATCGGAGTGGCCAGGCGTGTCGACAAGATTGAACCGGAACTCCTTGAAATCAAACGACATGGCCGAAGCTGACACAGAAATGCCGCGATCCTTTTCCATCTGCATGAAGTCCGAGCGCGTGCGCCGCGCCTCGCCTTTTGCCCGCACCTGTCCCGCCATTTGGATCGCGCCGCCAAATAGCAGAAATTTTTCGGTCAGCGTCGTCTTACCCGCATCGGGGTGCGAGATGATCGCAAACGTGCGGCGTCGCGCGATTTCGAGCGGCAGGGCGGAGGTTTTTTGGGCGTTATCCAGCATCAGGCGCGTATAGTGCGGCCCGGCTGGGCACGCAATGGGGCGCAGTACGGCTGGTTTAGCGGGTTGAGGCGCGGCGCAGGATTTCGGCGGCGTCGGGTCGCTCAACCAAGTGCTTCTTTACCTCGAAGTCTTGGTGCGCGCGACGCGCATGGCCGGGCAGGGGCTGCGATAGCGTCCCGTCTGGGCCCTCGGCCAGACCGTCGGCCAACGCCTCAGGTAACACACTGCGCGTGCGTGGATCGACCAGCATCGTCTCGGCGGCGATACCCTCGGCATAGATGATCTGATGCTCGTCAAAGAGCAGATGGAAGTAATCAACAAAGCCGCCATCCTGCTGGACAATGCTATCGCCATTCACCAAATGACGCGCGCGCACCATCACCTCGTGCCGCCCGACGCCAAGCGCATCGGAGCGTTGGTAGATGAAGAGCCGACTTTCGGGACTGACCACCAAATCGCCAGAATTGTTCAGCGCGCCCGCACGAATGCGGACCGGAGCGAATTCACCGACCGCCCGCGCCGTAGATGAGCCAATCCAGCGCAGGGGCCGGGAGCCGTCGTCGCGTGTCAGGATCATGTCGCCGGGGACAAGATCCTGAATTGGCGTTTGCACGCCCGACGCTAACGTAACCAGCGTGCCGCGCGAAAATGAAACGCACGCCACCTCGGCAAATCGGTCGCGGGCGCTGGCGCGGTCAATGCCGACCAACGTATAATCAGTGCGCGGCAGCATCCGCGCGAGGGGCATGGCATAGATCGCATCGATATCGCCCGAGCTGTCGACCTCGACCAGCACCAGCATCTCCGTCGTGGCGCCATTGGCTGTCATCAGGGTCAGCGCCGCATCCAGATGCACCGCATTGCCAACAGTCCCAATGGTCGAGCCGGGCGCGACCGCCAGAAGGCCCGCGCGACAGGGTTGAACAGCGAGGCGCGCGGTCGTTGAGCGGGCCCCCAATTCGTACACGTCATCAAGGTCCAGCTCATCTGCGAAGGATATCAGATCGCCCAGATTGGCACCACGCACGACTGTCAGGTCAGCCGCCTTGAAAACAGGCAGTGTCTGGACAAAGCCGGTACTCATCTTGTGGCGCTCCTTCATTGCCGGGCATCGCCGCACGGGCGCGTCTGCTATCTCACTAATCGCGGCGAGACAGGCTACATAATCACCTTTTGGTAGCGCGGCGCGTGGCTTAGAGTTGGTCATATAGTCCGATTTTGGCACAGTCACGTTAATCGTCGGCAAATATTTAGGCATTCCCGTTCAAGGCGGGGCAGGTTTTTGGAGAATTCTACATGGATATGGGACTAAACGGCAAACGCGCATTGGTCTGTGCATCGTCAAAGGGGCTGGGGCTGGGCTGCGCACGCGCGTTGGCCGCCGAGGGCGTACATCTGGTGATGAACGCGCGCGGCGCGGATGCGCTAAATGATGCGGCTGAGGCGATTCGGTCCGAATTCGGGGTCGAGGTGACGACGGTCGCGTGCGATATCACAACCGAGGACGGCCAGTCCGCCGTGTTGAAGGCGGCCGGCGATGTCGACATCCTGGTAACCAATGCGGGTGGCCCGCCTCCGGGTGTTTGGAGCGATTGGGACCGTGATGACTTCATCGCCGCGCTGGATGCGAACATGTTAACGCCCATCGCCTTGATGAAGGCTGTCCTGCCCGGAATGATGGATCGCGGCTGGGGCAGGGTGGTGAACATTACCTCGCAGTCGGTCAAGGCGCCCATTCCGGCGCTAGGGCTATCCAACGCGGCACGCACAGGCCTGACTGGCTATGTCGCGGGCACCGCGCGGCAAGTGGCACAGCACGGCGTGACCATCAATAATCTGCTGCCGGGCATCCATGCGACCGACCGCGCCATCCAGTTGGATAGCGGCATGGCAAAGGCGCAAGGCATCACTATGCAAGAGGCACACGATCAACGCTGTGCCACGATCCCAGCCCGCCGGTATGGCACGGCGGATGAGTTTGGCGCCGCCTGCGCATTCCTATGCTCGGCGCAGGCCGGGTTCATCGTGGGCCACAACCTGTTGCTGGATGGCGGTGCGGTTTCCTCGACCATGTAAGCGCCACACCATAGGCGCGCGGGCGATCACAACTTCGCCAGCGCGCCGATTGCGCATGGTCCGGCGGGGCCCGTCAGGCTAGCCCTTGGGGAAAAACACCCCTCGGGAGGGCCGTCCATATGCAAGCCGCAATCATCATTGCCGTCTTTGGCGCTGTCATTCTGGCGAGCCTTTTGGCCGCGCCGCGCCGCGCCACGGTCGAGGGTTTTTTCGGGGGCGCGTCCGAGGATGGCCGCGCGCCCGGCCTTTGGATGCTGATACTCAGCCAAGTCACAACATGGATTTTCGCCCGGTCGCTGATGAACTCCGCGATACTGGGATACTTTTATGGCATCTGGGGCACGGTCGCTTATGCGGCCTATTACGGCTCGTTCCTGACAGGCGGCTTCATCGTGGCGCGCCTGCGCGAGGGCGGCGCGGGGTCGGTGCAGGACTGGCTGGGCGCGCGCTTTGGCGGTGTTGGCACGGGGTGCTACAACCTCGTGGTCGCGCTGCGGCTGCTGTCCGAGGTTTTTGCGAACCTGCTTGTCGTCGGCCTGATCTTTTCCGCGGCATTGCCAGAGGTCGGCGTGGCGCGCGATGCATCGATCGTGATCGTCGCTGTCGTCGGCCTTGGCTATAGCGCTTGGGGCGGTCTCAGCGCGGCGCTGCGCACGGACGTTTTGCAAATGGCGGTGTTCCTCGCCGTTTTTGCCGCGGCTTTTGTGGCGCTCTTGCTCAGCCCCGGCTTTGATCTGGGCCGCGTTCTGACCGCACCCGGCACGTCGGGCGCTTGGAACGGGCAGGTTTTGCTAGTTGTCGCGCTGCTACAGGTATTTTCATATCCAGCGCATGACCCGGTGATGATGGATCGCGGCTTCCTCGCCGACCCGGAGACGACGCGACGCTCGTTTCGCCATGCCTTCTGGATATCGACGCTGTGTATCATCGCGTTTGGCATGTTTGGCATTCAGGCCGGAGTGATCGGCGCGGAGTATGACGGCGAGTTGATCGGCACATGGGCGACGATGTTTCCCGCATGGCTCTATATCGCGCTGCTGGTATCGCTGCTGATTTCGGCGCTCAGCACGCTGGATTCGGCGCTCGCCAGCGCCGCGCGCCTTGTGGTGGAGGAGTTGCATATTGGCACACGCAATCTGGCATCCGGACGCGTCGCGATGACGGTGTTCATGGTCCTAGGCGCGGCGCTGACGATATGGGGCAACCAGACGCTGTTCGACGCGGTCGCAGTCAGTGGCACGGCCAGCATGTTCCTGACGCCAATCCTGATCGTAGGTCTTGTGATGAATCGCCGTATTGCGGTCTGGTCTTATGTAGTGTCGTTCGCGGCCGCAATTTTCGGCGGTGCGCTTTATTTTGCGCGGGGCGCGGACTGGGCTATGGCGCTCCTGCCCGAGGCGCATAAGTATGAGCAACTCTTGGTGATCTGCATTGCGGTGCTGATCGCCGGATTTGCTGCTACGTTGGCAGGGGCGCGGCGCACTGCCTAAGTCGTCTCGCCTTCGCGGGCTTGCGCGGGCCGGAGTGCGTTGCTATCTGCCTCTCAGTGTATTCCGACTGATTTGATCGGATAGTTTGAGAGGCGGCAGGCGTGCCAGCACAGGTTCCTAGGTTGCAGATCGACAACCTCAGCCGCCAGTATGACGGGCGGCTGGTGGTCGATGATATTTCACTTGCGGTGATGCCGGGGCAGGTGACGTGCCTGCTCGGGCCGTCCGGCTGCGGCAAATCCACGACGCTGCGCATGATCGCCGGCGTCGAGGTGCAGGATGCCGGCATCGTGCGCGTCGATGGAGAGGTGATATGCGACGGCACAGCGCGTGTTCCCCCCGAAGAGCGTCAAATCGGCCTGATGTTTCAGGATTTTGCGCTGTTTCCGCACCTGACGGTCGAGGGGAACGTCGCCTTCGGCCTTGCCGGCCCTAAGGCCAAGACTCAGGCACGCGTCGCTGAGTTGCTAGACCGCGTCGGGCTCGGACATTTTGGCAAATCCTTTCCGCATGAGCTATCTGGCGGCGAGCAGCAGCGTGTCGCGCTGGCGCGTGCCATCGCGCCGCGGCCCCGCATTATGCTGATGGATGAGCCGTTCTCGGGCCTCGACAATCGTCTGCGCGACGGTATCCGCGACGAAACGCTGGATATCCTGCGCGATGAGGATACCGCCGTTCTGCTAGTCACGCATGAACCCGAAGAAGCCATGCGCATGGCCGACGATATCGCGCTGATGCGGAACGGTCGCATCGTGCAGCAGGGCGCGCCCTATAACATCTACAATGCGCCGGTTGACCGGGACGCCGTAGCCTTTTTTAGCGATATCAACGTGATACGCGGCACTGTTCGCGGCGCACTGACCGAAACGCCATTTGGTCACTTTCTGGCACCCGGAGTACAGGACGGCAGCGCGGTCGATATCGTGATCCGCCCCCAGCATATCAAGATCGACTTTGACCGCGCCGGGCGCGGCCCCAATCCCACGCCTCAGGACGGGACGCCAGCACGCGGCGTGGTGCAGCGTGCTCGCTTCATGGGGTCCGAAAGCCTGGTTGAGTTTCGCATGGATCATGACGGATCGATCCTGAAGGCGACGGTGCCGAACGTGTTTCTACCCAGCCCCGGCAAGGCGCTGTGGCTGATGCTCCGGCGCGACCGCTGCTTTGTCTTTCCCGCGCGCGCCTAAGCCCTATATAGGCGCACCTTCTAGTTGTAGTTTTATAGTTGAGGCCACTCCTACGTCTCAAAATTTGCGGATTCCTGCACCACGCCACCCGCCCGCGATGCTTTTTTCATGATTCAGCGTGCAGCCTGCGCCGTTACCCCTTTCAACCGGGCGCGCCAGCGTTTAAATACTTGTCTGACATCCAAGCGGGGCCATCTCAACGGCGCCCCGTCACAAGGGAGAATAACATGCTGCAAAATATCGGCCTTCCTGGCCTTCTGCTGATCGCCGTCGTCGTGCTGGTCCTCTTTGGACGTGGCAAGATTTCGTCGCTGATGGGCGAGGTCGGCAAAGGCATTACGTCCTTCAAAAAAGGTATCGACGAGGGTAGCAAAGAGATCGAAGCAACCGACAACGATACGGATATCGATCACAAGGCTGGCACGTACGACGTGACCCCCGAGAAAAAAGACAAGGTCTGAGCGCACCATGTTCGACCTAGGCTGGACTGAGATTCTCGTCATTGGTGTTGTGGCGCTGATCGTGGTCGGCCCCAAGGACCTGCCCGGAATGTTTCGCGCTGTCGGTCAGTTTGTCGGCAAAGCCAAAGGTATGGCGCGCGAATTTTCCAAGGCGATGAACGACGCGGCCGACGATTCCGGCGTGTCAGGCATGTCCGACACGCTGCGCAAGGCCACCAATCCTATCGGATCGGCCATGGACGAAGTGCGTAAAAGCACCAAAAGCTTTACCCAAGCCACCCGCGATGCGGGCAAGCCTAAGTCAAAGCTGTCGCCCGACCGGCAGGAGGCCAAGGACAAGATCGCAGCCCATTCTGCCAAAGCGACCCAAGAGCGTCTGGACCGCGAGAAGGCTGACGCCAACGAAGCGAACGCAGCAGCCGCCAAGTCAATCGCCCCCGCGCAGGACGGACCAAAGCAGGACGGACCAAAGACTGCACCGGTCGCCAAATCCGCTAAGAAGGCAGCAGCCAAGAAACCGTCTGCCCCCAAAACCGCAACCAAAGAACCCGCAGCTAAAAATCCGGCAAGTGCCAAGGCCGCGCCGAAGACAAAATCCGCTGCGAAGACAT
This sequence comes from Roseovarius sp., assembly GCA_024636515.1. Taxonomy (GTDB): domain Bacteria; phylum Pseudomonadota; class Alphaproteobacteria; order Rhodobacterales; family Rhodobacteraceae; genus Roseovarius. The sequence goes on along the minus strand of JAGXGX010000024.1, from coordinate 25,249 downwards.
CCGCTACCAAGCCTGCGCCGAAGTCGAAGGCAACCAAACCTGTCGCCAAATCCAAGACCGCCGCAAAACCGGCTCCCAAGACGGCCAAAGCGGCCGCCGCTTCCTCCAAGGGTAATGCATGAGCCAGGGCGATGACATTGAGGAGAGCAGCGCGCCGCTGATCGAGCATTTGGCCGAACTGCGCACGCGCCTCATCCATTCGGTGATGTATTTCCTCGCCGGTATGATCATCTGCTTTACAGTTGCGCAGCCGATCTTCAACTTCCTGACCGCACCGCTCTGCTCGCAATTGGCGGAGCGCGGCCAGGATTGCGACCTGATCTTTATCAGCCCGCAAGAAGGCTTCTTTGTTGCGATCAAGGTGTCGCTCTTGGGCGGTCTGATCCTGTCATTTCCGTTCATTGCGAACCAGATGTGGCGCTTTGTGGCGCCCGGCCTTTACAAGAATGAGAAGGGCGCATTCCTGCCCTTTATCATCGCGTCGCCGTTCATGTTCATCCTCGGCGCCAGCTTTGCGTTCTTCGTGGTTACGCCGCTCGCGTATGATTTCTTTCTTGGGTTCCAGCAGTTTGGCAACTCGGGCGAGGTCGTTGATGGGGTCGAGGGCGCCGCGCCGCTGAGCGTCGTGTTTCAAGGCTCGGCTCAGGAATATTTGAACCTCACGATCAAGTTCATCGTCGCCTTTGGCCTCTGTTTTCAGCTGCCCGTCCTGTTGACTCTGATGGGCAAGGCCGGCCTCGTCAGCGCCCCCGGCCTGCGCAGCGTTCGTAAGTATGCTGTCGTCGGTATTCTGGTGCTGGCCGCCTTGGTCACGCCGCCGGACGTCATCACGCAAGGTATCCTTTTCGTCGTTGTCTACGGCCTTTACGAGATCTCGATCCAGCTCGTCGCTCGTGTTGAGCGCAAACGTGAGGCCAAATTGCGCGCCGAGGGCCTTTGGTTCGAGGATGACGACGATGAGGACGAGGACGATCTGGCAGGCGAGGACTTGCATCCTGACGAGGACGAGGAGCCGAAGGCGTGAGTGACCCGCTAGACCGGATCGCAGCGGCACTGGAGAGGATCAGCCCGCCGCCTGCGCCTGCGCCCGATCTGGTCGCGCATGACGCCTATGTCTGGCATGTGTCGCCCGATCACCTACAGCCCGTGCCCGATGTTTCCCGCGTGGATATGGATCTGCTGGTCGGGATCGACCGCGCCCGCGATACGCTGCTGCAAAACACGCTGCACTTTGCGCGCGGCCTGCCTGCCAACAACGCGCTGCTCTGGGGCGCGCGCGGCATGGGCAAGTCCAGTCTGGTAAAGGCGGTGCATGCTGAGGTGGTGGCGCAGGGCCTGCCGCTGAAAATTGTGGAACTTCAGCGCGAGGATTTAACTAGCGTGACGCGCCTTCTCGCGCTCTTGCGGGTAAGCGATGCGCGGTTCGTCCTTTATTGCGACGATCTCAGCTTCGGCCACGACGACCAGCAGTACAAATCGCTAAAGGCTGTGCTGGATGGCGGCATTGAGGGCCGACCTGAAAACGTCATCTTTTACGCCACGTCGAACCGACGCCACCTGATGCCCCGCGACATGATCGACAACGAGCGCGGCGGCGCTATCAACCCCGGCGAGGCTGTCGAGGAGAAAGTATCGCTCAGCGATCGTTTCGGCCTATGGCTGGGCTTTCATGCCTGCGATCAGGACGGATACCTGTCGATGGTGCGCGGCTATTGCGACGCGTTCGGCATCAAGATTTCGGACGAGGATCTGCGCGCCGACGCGATCGAGTGGCAGGCCACACGCGGCGGCCGCTCGGGCCGCGTGGCGTGGCAGTTCGTGACGGATCTTTCCGGACGGCATGGGGCGCCGTTGCCGTAGGTCAGCTGCGTATCGGGAGCGTGTCCGATGCCATCGCATCGGCGGGCATCAGGGCCAGTGCAAATGTTGCGATCATCATGCGCATAGCTGTTTCCTGTTAGCTGTTGGTCGCAGACCCAAGTGCCCCACTGCAGGAAGGTTTCAATCGCAGGACGGCGGGGCAGCAAACCAGTCCCAATGGGGAAAAGGGCGAGCCTTCCGGCCCGCCCCCAGTCACTTCACTGTCTGGCACCAATCAGCCGTTCAGCGCCTTGTTAAGGTTCTCGTCCACCTTTTCGAGGAAACCCATGGTGGTCAGCCAGCTTTGGTCGGGGCCAACCAGCAGGGCCAGATCCTTGGTCATGTGGCCCGCCTCGACGGTGTCCACAACGACCTTCTCCAGCGTCACGGCGAAGTTAATCAACGCCTCGTTGCCGTCCAGCTTGCCGCGATGCTTTAGACCGCCGGTCCATGCGTAGATGGACGCGATCGAGTTGGTCGACGTCTCCTCACCCTTTTGGTGCTGGCGGTAGTGGCGCGTTACGGTGCCGTGCGCCGCCTCGGCCTCGACCGTCTGGCCATCGGGGGTCATCAATACGGATGTCATCAGGCCAAGCGAGCCGAAGCCCTGCGCGACGGTATCTGACTGCACGTCGCCGTCGTAGTTCTTGCAGGCCCACACGTAGCCGCCGGACCATTTCATCGCGGCCGCCACCATGTCGTCGATCAGGCGGTGCTCATAGGTGATGCCCGCCTCCTCGAACTTGTCCTTAAACTCCTCGTCAAAGATCTGCTGGAACAGCAGCATGAACTGGCCGTCGTAGTTTTTGAGGATCGTGTTCTTGGTCGACAGATACACCGGCCATTTGCGTTGCAAGCCGTAGTTCATCGACGCGCGGGCGAAATCCTTGATGGAATCGTCGAGGTTATACATCGCCATATAGACGCCCGAGGACGGCGCCTGAAACACTTCTTCTTCCATCACGGTGCCGTCTTTGCCGACGAACTTCATCGACAGCGTGCCGGGGCCGGGGAATTTCATGTCGGTGGCGCGGTACTGATCGCCGTAGGCGTGGCGCCCGATGACGATGGGTTTCGTCCATCCGGGCACAAGGCGCGGCACGTTTTTGCAAAGGATCGGCTCGCGGAACACAACGCCGCCCAAGATGTTGCGGATCGTGCCGTTCGGGCTGCGCCACATCTTTTTCAGGCCGAATTCCTCGACGCGGCCCTCATCGGGCGTGATGGTCGCACATTTGACGCCGACGCCGTATTTCTGGATCGCGTGGGCCGCATCAATGGTGATCTGGTCGTCTGTCTCGTCGCGGGCCATAATTCCCAAGTCGTAGTATTTCAGATCGACGTCGAGATAGGGCAAGATCAGCTTTTTCTTAATGAATTCCCAGATGATGCGGGTCATTTCGTCGCCGTCTAGCTCGACGATGGGGTTATCAACCTTAATTTTAGACATGAGGCGGCCTTTCGGATGAGAGGGGCAAATTATGCGCGCGTTTTAGCGGAATGCGTCACAGAAGGGAAGATGTCAGTATACGGCGGTATGCCAAGCTTAACTGCCGTCTTCGGCAGCGCGTTGCGCGATGATTTCGTCCATCACCTTGAGCCACATAGCGGTGTCCTGCGCGCCCGGCACCGCATGCTGCGCGGCCACGATGAATGTCGGAACAGAGGTGACGCCCATCTCGCGAAACTGCGTGTCGCGGGCGCGTATGTCATCTGCGTCGGCATCCGAGGCCAGCAGCTTACCTATGATGGCGGCATCCATGCCGATACCGTCTGCGATGTCGGACAGAACCTCGGAGTCGCCAATGTCGCTGCCTTGGGTGAAGTATGCTGCAAACAGCGCCATCGCGGCTGCGTTTTGCTTGCCTTCAATACCGGCCCAATGGATCAGGCGGTGCGCGTCCAGCGTGTTCGGCGTGCGTTTCATCGCCTCAAAGTTAATATTTAGGCCCACGGCCTCGGCCCGTTCGACGACAGGCGCATAGGCTGCAACGGCGGCATCCTTGCCGCCGAACTTGCCCTCCAGATAGGCGCGGCGATCCATACCAGCGGCTGGCATGTCGGGGTTCAACTGAAAGGGGTGCCATTCGACCACAAAGGGATGCTCGGGGCGCTGCTCTAGCGCGCGGTCCAGCAAAGTTTTACCAATATAGCACCAAGGGCAGATCGGGTCGGAGACGATGTCGAGTTTGACCATTCGGGCGGGCCTTTCATTCATGGGCGCCGCCTTGGTATGCGCAGGCCAGACCCATTGCAAGGCGCGCCAAATGCGCCATAGGCGCCCAACCGCAGTGCTATGCCTTATGATCTGGCGGCTATGCCCGGCCTAGAACCAGCCCTGAACACCGCGCGAGGCGCCCGAGATGTCACGGCCTACGCCCTCGACCGTCGCGCAGCCTGCCAAGATTGCCAGCGCACATATTGCGATCATCGTTTTCATCGGAAATACCTGTAATTGCCTATGTCTGCTTATATCGCCGCGCCGGATAATCCCGGTCATTGGCGGGCCTTAGTCTTCCATCCACCAGACTTCGGGCAGGAAACCCACGCCGTCGCCATAGAGTGGCAGCTGGTCTTTAGGATAGTGGAGGCGGGCGTCATGGGCAATACGGCCCACCGAATACTGATGTATGGGGATGACATAGCGGCCAGAAATCAACACGCGGTCCAAGGCGCGAACCGCAGTGACGAATTCCTCGCGGCTGGTCGCGGCCAGCATGGCATGGATCATCCCCTCGGCTGCCGGGCTGTCCATGCCCATGAGATTGCGGCTGCCGGGCTGGTCCGCGCCTTCGGCACCCCAATAGAAATACTGCTCGCCGCCCGGCGAGAGCGATAGCGACCGGCGCATATAGGTGAGGTCGAAATCGTAGTTCGCCTCGCGTACAGTATACTGCGCCTTGTCGACGCTTTGGACGTTCAGGGTGATGCCCAAACGCTCCAGCGCGCGGGCGTAGATATCCATCATGGCGGTCGCCTGCTGCACCAGCGCGTCCTGTTGCAGCAGCACGGTCAGAACCAGCGGCTGGCCATCCTTGCGCAGAATACCGTCCTCAACACTCCAGCCGGCGTCCGCCAGCAGGGCTGCGGCGGCGCGGATATTGTCGCGGTTACGCTTGGATCCATCCGAGACGGGCAGGGCATATCCGTCCAGTGTGCCGGGCAGCAGGGTATCAGCATAGGGGGCCAGCAGCGCCGCCTCAGCGCCCGACGCGGGACCAGGGCGCATCCCAAGCTCGGAATTGGAATAATAGGACGTGATGCGCGGCTGCCGCCCGCCGGTCAGCGTGTCATTAATGTACTCGAAATTGAATGCATCTATCAGTGCTTGGCGCACGCGCCAGTCGTCCAGCGGTGGGTTCCGGGTGTTCATGACAAACCCAGATATACCCGAGGGCTGTCCATTGGGGATCTCGCTGCGCACGATATCGCCGTCTTTTACGGCGGGCAGGGCTGCCATCTCCTCCCAACGCTCGGCGTTGAATTCGCGAATATAGCTGATCTCACCGGCCTTGAACGCCTCCTTCATCACGGCGTCATCGCCGTAGAAGTCGATGCGGATCTCATCAAAATTACCGGTGCCACGGCGATAACCAAGGTTATTGCCCCAATAGTCGGGATTGCGCCGCAGCTTTACTTGCCGGTCGATCTGATAGCTGTCGACGACGTAGGGTGCGGTGCCGATGGGGATATCTTCGATCGCGCCATCCTCAAATGCGGTGCCTGACCATTGCGCTTTTTTCAGGATTGGGCGCAGGCCGGCCAGCAGCACCAGATCACGGTCGGGTGGGCCGTTGGATGTGTCAAACTCGATGCGGATCTTGCCCGGTCCGGTCTGCGCGATGCTGTCAATGCGGGTCCAGAAATCGCGGTAGCGCAGATGGCCGCGCGTGCCCAACGTCTCGAAAGACCAGATCACATCCTCGACCGTAACCGGGCTGCCATCGGAAAACGCGGCGGCGGGATTCAGCGTAAATTCAACCCATTCGCGGCTGTCATCGGTCTCTAGCGTCTCCGCCAAAAGGCCATAAAGCGTGAACGGCTCGTCCCACGAGCGGCCAAGAAGCGATTCGTATGCAAGGTAGCGTAGTTGCCAGGGCGGCGTTCCCTTGGTCGCAAAAGGGTTGAGCGAATCGAATCCGCCGACGTTCCCCGACGTCACGCTACCGCCCTTGGGTGCATCGGGATTTGCATAGGGGAGCGCCGAATAACCGGGCGGCAGGGCGGGCTCGCCATACATCGCGATACCGTGAACAGGCTGGCCAAGGGCGGGCAAGGCAGTGAACACACCCAAGGAAACAAAGGCTGCGGCGGCGGAAAGGCGCTCAAGGTATTGGAAACTATATGATCTCATCGCGGCAACAATTCCTGATCTTCGTTGTTTCACTGGGTTCGACCGTAGAGAGGGATTCCAGCCATTTCAAACTTTTAGCTTGGATGCCAGCGCGAGATTGCTTATAAGGGAGTCACTGCTCGATAGGTTTCTTGCCTGTATGAAACCTGCCTCAATAACTTAACGCCAGCTTCGCGCTGGCGTTTTTTTTTGGTCGGGCGTTATGACGTCATTGCGCAAGGTACAGTGATATTTGCAGATGCAGCATTATATGCTGCAACGCAACACAACTCAGGAGAAATAATTATGAGCGTCCAAGGTAAAACCGTCATCGTCACCGGCAGCAACTCGGGCATCGGCCTCGGCATTGCGCGCGAAATGGCAGGCGCCGGCGGACATGTGGTGCTGAACTCGTTCAGCGACACCGAAGACGATCATCAACTCGCCAAAGATATGGCCGCAGAATTCGGCACAGATGTGCGCTACATCAAGGCCGATATGTCGAAGGGGGAGGAGTGCCGCGCATTGATCGAGCAGGCGGGCGCCTGCGATATCCTGATCAACAACGCAGGCATCCAGCATGTCGCGCCCTTGCAGGATTTTTCCACCGCTAAGTGGGACGCGATCATCGCGATCAATCTCAGCTCGTCCTTTCACACCACCGCCGCGGCGCTGCCGATGATGCGCAAGGCGGGTTGGGGCCGGGTCATCAACATCGCGTCAGCCCATGGCCTGACCGCAAGCCCCTATAAATCGGCCTATGTCGCGGCCAAGCACGGCATCGTCGGCCTAACCAAGGTAACCGCGCTGGAAACGGCGCAGGAGCCGATCACTGCCAACGCCATATGCCCGGGCTACGTCCTGACACCGCTGATTGATGAGCAGATTCCAGATACCATGAAGGAATACAACATGAGCCGCGAGGACGTGATCAAGAACGTCCTGCTAGAGCGGCAGCCCTCTAAGGAGTTCGCGACGGTAGAGCAACTGGGCGGAACCGCGCTATATCTTTGCTCGGACGCGGCGGCGCAGGTGACGGGTACTACGATCAGTGTCGATGGGGGCTGGACCGCGCTGTAGGCGGCACGTGTCGAAGGCCTAGCGGCGCTGAGCGGCTAGTACGGCTTTGGCTTTTTCCACTAACCTGCAACTATGGCTGATCGGTGGATAGCCCTACATTGAGAAATCCGAGAGGCAGTGATGGATAAGAAGCTTATCAATCTGGCATTACAGGGCGGCGGCGCGCATGGCGCATTCACCTGGGGCGTCCTCGACCGGCTTCTGGATGAGGAGGCGCTGGAGGTCAGCGCCATTTCGGGCACATCTGCCGGCGCCCTGAACGGCGCTGCGTTCAAGGCTGGATGGGTATCGGACGGACGCGAAGGCGCGCGAGAGAATCTGAATTGGCTCTGGGCCAAGATGGGCGCTGTCGAGGATATGCGAATGCCCGCTTGGATGATGGGGATGATGCCGGGGGCAGGGGCAGTAAGTGCGGCAATGGAGTACTCGCTGCCAGTGACAATGTCGGGCGCAGTGACGCGTGCATTTTCACCTTATTCGTATGGTCCGTTCTACACCAACCCTCTGCTCAAAATCGTTGAGAATTTCTCTTACGACAAGGTGTGCGCCGAAGATGCGCCGCGCCTGAATGTCTGCGCTACCAACGTGTGTACTGGCAAGATACGGATATTTCGCGGTGAAGCGATTGGCGCGGGCGCGCTGCTTGCGTCCGCGTGTCTACCGACGCTATTTCAGGCGGTCGAAATCGACGGGGAGCATTACTGGGACGGTGGCTATACCGGCAACCCGGCGCTCTATCCGCTGTTTGACGCGGATTTGCCCAGCGATATCGTAATCGTCAACATTAACCCGCTAGAGCGGCCCGACGTGCCGCGCCAACCGCAGGAAATCCAGAATCGCATCAATGAGATCAGCTTTAACTCGTCACTTTTGCGCGAATTGCGCGCGATCGACTTCGTGCAGAGGCTGCTGAAGGCGGGAACGTTGGGCGAGGGGGTGATGAAGCGGATCCACGTCCACATGATCGCTGACGACCCGCTTATGGCCGAAATGTCAGTCGCGAGTAAGATGATGCCAAACCCTTACGTGCTGTCGCGTCTCAAGGAGGCGGGCCGCATCGCTGCGGACAAGTTTCTTGAGGCGCATTGGAATGATCTGGGCCAGCGCAGTACGGTCGATCTGGGCGAGATGTTCAACTGAGGTCTATCATGCTTCCTTGCGGGGCAGATCCTCGGGCTTTACCTGATTTGGATAGACAAGGCCGGCCGAGATCACCAGCTTGGCCGCGTCTTCGACCGTCATGTCCAGCTCGACCACGTCCTCCTTGGGCAGAAACAGCAAGAAGCCGGAGGTCGGGTTCGGCGTGGTGGGTAGGAACACACTGACCAGAGTACCGCCCGTCTCTGTTTTGCCCGCGATTTCGCCCTTGGCCATGGTCGAGATGAAGCCGATGGCCCAGATCCCTTTGCGCGGATATTGGATCAGACACGCCGTCTCAAAGCTGCGCTCGGTCTGGGCAAAGACCGTCTCGGCGATCTGCTTGACCCCCGAATAAATCGAGCGGACGACAGGCATCCGTCCTACAAGGTTTTCGCCAAACCGGATCAGGGTTCGGCCGATCAGGCCCTTGGCGACCCAGCCGATAAGGATGGTAAAGACAAGGAACACGACCACGCCCACGCCGCGCACGTTGATGCCAAAATAGCGTTGAGGCGTCAGCTCATAGGGGATCAGCGGCAGCACCAGTCCGTCGACCCAGCCGATCATCGTCCATATCAGCGATATTGTCAGCGCAACAGGCAGGATCACGACCAGTCCTGTCAAAAACCGAGCACGCAGCCGTCCAAAGATGCTGTTGCGTCGGGGCGTGCTGGTGTCGTCGTCAAACGGTGCTGTCATGGTCTTTCCGGCCTCGGGATCGGGATTGGCTAGATGTAGGGACAAAAGCCGGGGGCAGCAATGGCACCGCGCCTCCGGGCGATCATGTGGGGGGCTTGCGCGCGGATACCCATGCGTCTATACGCGCACACACTAGAAATCCGCAGGCACGGGCGGGCCGTCCGGGGGAGACATCCCCGGCTGTCCACCGGTTGAGGCATTCCGCCTCTCATCCCGTGCCGAGGCGAAAACCGGAAAAGGAATACAAAGCATGGCTCTTCCCGAGTTCACCATGCGCCAGCTGCTCGAAGCTGGCGTTCACTTTGGCCACCAGACGCAGCGATGGAACCCCCGCATGGGCGAGTACATCTATGGCGCGCGCAACGGCATCCACATCATGGACCTGACACAGACCGTCCCGATGCTGGACGCTGCGCTGAACGTCGTTCGCGAAACTGTGGCAAAGAACGGCCGCGTTCTCTTTGTCGGCACCAAGCGTCAGGCAGCAACGCCCATCGCCGAAGCCGCCGAGAAATGCGCACAGTATTACATGAACCACCGCTGGCTGGGCGGCACGCTGACCAACTGGCAGACCGTTTCCAAGTCGATCCACCGCCTCAAGGAAATCGACGAGTCGATGGAGCAGGCCGCGGACGGCGGCCTGACTAAGAAAGAGCGTCTGGGCATGGAGCGTGACCAGACCAAACTGCAGGCGTCGCTGGGCGGTATCCGCGAAATGGGCGGCGTACCCGACCTGCTGTTCGTCATTGACGTCAAGAAAGAGGCGCTGGCCGTCGCCGAGGCGAACAAGCTGGGCATCCCCGTCGTCGCAATCGTCGACACCAACTGCTCGCCCGACGGGATCGACTATATCATCCCCGGTAACGACGACGCGGCACGCGCGATTGCGCTGTACTGCGATCTGATCAGCCGCGCGGCGCTGGACGGCATGTCGGCCCAGATGGGCGCGGCAGGCATCGACATCGGCGCAATGGAAGAGGCCCCCGTCGAGGAGGTCACAGCCCCCGCGCCCGCATCGACTGGTGTTGAAACCGGCGCCGTGTCGGACGAGACGGCCAAGGACGATATGATCGCCAAGGACGGACCGCTGGACATCAAGTCGAGCGAAGAAGTGTCCGAGATGGCAGCCAAGGCCGGCGAGAACAGCTAAGCTGCGCCGAACCTCAACTTACAAGCGCCCGGCGGGATAACCGCCGGGCCGTTTCGATAAATTTAGGAGAGCCAAATGGCGATCACTGCTGCAATGGTGAAGGAACTGCGCGACACGACAGGCGCAGGCATGATGGACGCGAAAAAAGCGTTGACCGAAAACGATGGCGACATGGAAGCCGCCGTCGACTGGCTGCGCACCAAAGGTTTGGCCAAGGCCGCCAAGAAGTCGGGCCGCACCGCCGCCGAGGGCCTCGTGGCCGTCAAGGTCGAGAATGGCCGCGGCGTCGCTGTGGAAATCAACTCCGAAACTGATTTCGTCGGAAAAAACAGCGACTTTCAGGCCATGGTTGCCTCCATCGCGGATGCCGCTGTCAAGGTTGATGACATTGAGGCGCTGAAAACAGCTGACTTGGGCGGCAAGACCGTCGAAGAGACAATCACTGCCAAGATCGCCACCATCGGCGAGAACATGGGCCTGCGCCGGATGGACTCCATCAAGGGCGATACGGTTGTGTCCTATATCCACAACGCCGCTGCTGATGGCATGGGCAAGATCGGTGTGCTGGTCGCGCTGAAGGGTGATGAGGCGTTTGGCCGCCAAGTCGCCATGCACATCGCAGCGACCAATCCGGTCGCCTTTGACGAGGCGTCGCTGGATTCGGCTGTCGTTGAGAAAGAAAAGCAGGTCCAGATGGACATCGCCCGCGAGTCGGGCAAGCCCGAGCAGGTCATCGAAAAGATGATCGAGGGCCGCATGAAGAAGTTCATGGCCGAGTCAACGCTGATGGGTCAGGCGTTCGTGATGAACCCCGACCTGACCGTCGCGGCCGCCGCCAAAGAGGCCGGCGCCGAGATCACCGGCTACGTCCGTCTGGAAGTGGGCGAGGGCATCGAGGTGGAGAAGGAAGACTTCGCCGCTGAGGTCGCCAAAGTCGGCAAGAGCTGATTTTTCGGATTTTGTGAGTTTGAAGGGAGCGGGCCGAAAGGCTCGCTCTTTTTTTATTTGGCGTCTTAGGAATTGCTTGAAGCAGTGACGGCTGTGCTCAAGCGCCTCTTAATCGCGCTGCGCCAGATGCGCCAGCAGCGCGTCCATGGCCAGCGGATAACCCGCCGCGCCAAAGCCGCAGATTACGCCCAATGCGACCTTCGCAATGTAGCTGACATGGCGAAAATCCTCGCGCGCGTGAATGTTCGACAGGTGCAGCTCGACCACTGGAAGCTCGACCGAGGCGATAGCATCCATCAGCGCGATTGAGGTATGCGTGTAGGCGCCGGCGTTTAGCACGATGCCCTGATGCACGCCTTTGGCCGCGTGGATATGATCAATCAGCGCGCCCTCGCTATTGCTTTGGGCGAACGCCATGTCGGCTCCGCGCGAGGAGGCATGACCACGGCACATCGTCTCGATATCCGCGAGGGTCGAGTGGCCGTAAACCTCAGGCTGGCGGGTGCCGAGCAGGTTCAGGTTTGGCCCGTTCAGGATCAGTATCGAGGTCATTAAATGGCTCCTTTGGCCACGGTTCTAGACCGCGCGCCATGCCCCTGTCGAGAGGATGCGTTATTCGGCGGCTGGTCGCAGGCTTGACATAAGGTGATGAAACTTCTCGCCCTGAACTGCGACGTGGCCGCGTAGGGCATCGGCGGCGGCAGACGCGTCGCCGCGCGTCAGGGCCGCGACGATATCTTCATGCTCGGCCATGGATTGCGCCAGCCGCCCGCGCAGGCGTAGCTGCTGGCGCCGGAATGGACGCAGGCGGCGGTGCAGACGCAGCGCCTCGGCCTGCAGAAATTTGTTGCCGGACTGCTCATAGATGATCTGATGAAACCGCTCGTTCTCGAGGTAATAGGCGGCAGGGTCCTGCGCCTCGACAGCGTTCTGGCATTTTGCATTGGCGGCGCGCAGATCGGCAAGCGCCGCGTCGCTGATGCGCAGGGCGGCGAGGCGCGCGGCGGCGGCCTCCAACTCGGCCATAACCTCGAACATCTCCATCAACTCGACGGGGCCGGGTTGGCGCACAAACACACCGCGGCGCGGGATCTGCGTAACCAGCCCCGACAGAGACAGTTTTTGCAGGGCCTCACGAATGGGGGTGCGCGATACGCCGAACCGCTCGGCCAGCGCCGCCTCATCCAGCCGTGCGCCGTCGCCATAGGTGCCACCAAAGATCAACTCTTCGATCTCACTTGCGATCATGTCTGCGCGGCGCTTTTCCATGGGGTCAGCTTAGCGCTCAGATCTACGCATGCAAAGATCAATTTCTTGTATACAAAATGATTGACTCATAAAACATCGCCCGCCTAACCTGCACGCCAGGGTTCGGGGGACAACCGGATCACAAGGAACAACAGTCTGGGAGGACATACTATGAAATCCATGCTCAAGGCCGCCGTCGCGGCCACAGCCCTTATGGCACTGGCGCCCGCCGCGTATGCGACTGAGCTGCGCCTGTCACACCAGTGGTCAAACAACGACGTGCGCCACAAAGTTGCGCAGATCGTCGCAGACGAGGTTGCCGCCGCCGATGTGGATCTGGAAATCAAGATCTTCGGCTCCAAATCGCTGTTCAAGCCGCGCGAGCAGTACAAGCCGCTAAGCCGGGGCCAACTGGATATGACCGTCTTTCCGCTGTCCTACGCAGGTGGCCAGCAGCCCAGTTTTAACCTGACGTTGATGCCGGGATTGGTGAAAAACCACGACCATGCAGCGCGCCTAAATGACAGCCCTTTCATGGAGGCGATCGAGGCCAAGATGGCCGAGGATGACGTCATGACATTGGTGCACGGCTATCTGGCGGGCGGTTTCGCTGGCAAGGACAAGTGCATCACCAAGCCTGCCGACGTCGAGGGCTTGCAAACCCGCGCCGCTGGCAAAGCGTTTGAGCAGATGCTGGCCGGGGCAGGCGCGTCAATTGCGTCGATGTCCAGCGCGGATATCTACAACGCGATGCAGACGGGCGTTCTGAATGCCGCGAACACATCATCGTCGTCCTTTGTCAGCTACCGCATTTACGAGCAGGTTGCCTGCTATACGCCCGCCGCCGAGGTGGCGCTGTGGTTCATGTATCAGCCTCTGTTGATGAACAAATCCAAGTTTGAGAGCCTGACAGAAGAGCAGCAGCAGGCGCTGCGCGACGCGTCGGCCAAGGCCGAGGCGTTTTATCTGGATGAGGCGAAAAAGCAGGACGCCGAGTCGGTTCAGGTATTCCGCGATGCGGGCGTCGAGATTGCGACGATGACGCAGGACGATTTCGACGCGTGGCGCGAGATCGCCAAGGCGACGTCCTACAAGAACTTCGTCGAGAACGTGCCAAACGGCCAAGAACTGCTGGATATGGCGCTGGCAGTCGAGTGATTGCTGGGGGCTGGGGCGTGATTGCCCCTGCCTAACACACCAACCAAGCTGGGCAAGCGCCTGCCCGCCGTAAGCTGCAGGCGCTCGCCCGGCTGAATTGCCGCTGTTCGGACAGTAATACGCCGCATATCCTAGCAACGTAGAGCACACCCAAAGGAGCGCGACATGGCCGGACAAGTGACGCACCGCGTCGCCAGAACAGGCGACAACACATTCCTCAAGGTGGTCGCCGCTCTTTCGACCCTCGCGGGCTGGATATCGGCCGCGATGATCGTCGTCGCAGTTGGCATCACCTGCCAGATGATATTCGTCCGCGCGGTCCTGAACCAATCGACGATTTGGCAAACCGAGATGGTTGTGTATCTGATGATCGCCGCCACGCTGATCGGTTTGCCCTACGTGCAGCGCCTTCGCGGGCACGTGAATGTCGATCTGATCCCCATATCCTTGCCGCCGCGCGCGCGGTTTACTCTCGCCTGCTTTACCCTCAGCCTAAGCGCCGCGATTGTCGCCGTGATGCTCTATTACGGTTATGATTATTGGCATTTCGCGTGGGAGCGCGGCTGGCGGTCTGACACGATCTGGGGCGTGCGGCTGTGGATTCCCTATATGTCGCTGCCTGTGGGCTTTGGCCTCTTGTTGCTGCAACTTATCGCAGACCTCGTTGCCCTGATCCTGCGGATCGAGGCGCCATTCGGACTGGAGGATACCTGATGGACCCGCTTACTCTGGGCGCGCTTGTCGCGATTTGCACCATTGCCGTGCTGTTCTCTGGCGTGTCTGTCGCCCTGGGGCTGCTGATCGTCTCGGGCGGCTTTCTCGTCGCGTTCGACGGAATGCGCTCGCTGGAGTTGATGCCTGAGATATTCTTCAGCAAGCTCGACAGCTTTGCCCTTCTGAGCATTCCAATGTTCATCATCATGGGCGCATCTATCGCGTCAACCCGCGCGGGCGCGGACCTTTATGAGGCGCTAGAGCGATGGCTGACGCGCATTCCCGGCGGTCTGGTGATCTCAAACCTCGGGGCTTGCGCACTTTTTGCTGCCATGTCCGGCTCTAGCCCCGCAACCTGCGCTGCGATTGGCAAGATGGGCATCCCTGAGATGCGCAAGCGCGGCTACCCCGACGGTGTGGCCGCAGGCAGCATCGCGGCGGGCGGCACGCTCGGCATTTTGATCCCTCCATCCGTCACCATGATTGTCTACGGCATCGCGACCGAAACCTCGATCGGGCGGCTATTCTTGGCCGGTGTCATTCCGGGGCTATTGCTGGTCACGCTATTCATGGCGTGGGCGCTTTATTCGACTTGGAAATCGGGTAATGCCGAAGTGCTGACCGCCAACAGCTATACGTGGAAGCAGAAGTTCGAGATCCTGCCGCGCGTAATCCCCTTTCTCATCATCATTCTTGGCGTGCTCTACGCCATGTATGGCGGCATCGCGACGCCCTCAGAGACGGCAGCCGTCGGTGCACTGCTGTGCATCGTGATCGCCATGCTAATATACAAACTATGGAGTCCGGCCGGCCTTTGGATGATCTTGCGCGACTCGACGCGAGAGAGTGTGATGATCCTCTTTATCATCGCCGCCGCAGGCGTGTTTTCCTACATGCTCAGCAGTCTTTTCATCACGCAGTCCATCGCGGAATGGATCGGCACGCTAGACGTCAATCGGTGGGTGCTGATGGGCGCGATCAACCTTTTCTTGCTGGTCGCGGGCTTCTTCTTACCGCCCGTCGCAGTGATCTTGATGGCCGCGCCGATTCTCTTGCCGATTATCACCATCGCGGGGTTCGATCCGATCTGGTTCGCCGTGATCCTGACGATCAATATGGAAATCGGCCTGATTAGCCCGCCGGTGGGCCTGAATCTGTATGTCATTAACGGCATCGCACCTGACATCTCGCTCAAGACGATCCTGATGGGCTCGCTGCCGTTCGTGGGCTGCATGGTGCTGGCAATCATCCTTCTGTGCCTCTTTCCCAGCCTCGCCACCTGGCTGCCTGATTATGTCATGGGAACTGCGATATGACCGTCCTTAGCGATCTGCTAGCCTCCGTTTTTGAGCGTGGGGCGAACGCGGCCAAGCGCGGCGACTGGAGCCGCAGACCGGTCAAGGAACTGGTTGACGCGCTGGTCAGCGCCCAAGGAGAGATTTCTGGATCGCTGCTGGCAGAGCAGATATTGGCGCGGTACCGGGCAGAGGATGATCCGGCAAAGCTGGAGTTTTTCCATCACCTTGCGGGCGCGATGAATGTCGATCCGGCCGCTGCGCGCAGCGCCCTCGATGCCTACGAATCCGAGCCGTCGCGCGCCAGCTACCGCGCATTCCTTACCGCGACCGAGCCACCGAGGCAGGAGCTGATCCGCCGCCTGAACCGTATGCCGGGGGCCACCGGCGCATTGGTCGAGATGCGCGCCGACCTCTTGCGTCTGGGGCGCGGCGTGCCTGAATTAGAGGCGTTGGATCTGGATTTTCGCCATCTCTTTACCTCGTGGTTCAATCGCGGATTTCTGGTGCTGCGCCGCATTACTTGGGACACGCCAGCTAACGTTCTGGAAAAAATCATCGCCTATGAGGCGGTTCACGCCATCGACAGCTGGGATGATCTGCGCCGCCGAGTGCAACCCGAGGACAGGCGCTGTTTTGCATTTTTCCACCCCGCCATGCCGGACGAGCCACTGATATTCGTGGAAGTGGCGTTGACGCGCGGCATCCCCGGCGCAGTGCAGCCGCTGCTTGCCGAGGGGCGCGAGGCGCTCGGCGCATCTGCCGCCGATACCGCTGTCTTTTACTCCATCTCGAATTGCCAGTCAGGGCTTGCCGGCATGTCATTCGGGAATTCGTTGATCAAGCAAGTGGCTGGCGATCTGTCGGGCGAGCTACCGAATATCACGCGTTTCGTTACGCTGTCGCCCATTCCCGGCCTGATGAGTTGGATCGATGCCGAAGGGATCAATGCGCAGGACGCAGATTTGCCCGGACTGCTGCCTGGCCTCGCCGCCTACTACCTGCTGAACGCGAAGGGGCGCGGAACCGCGCCGCTAGATCCGGTGGCGCGGTTTCATCTGGGCAATGGGGCCATCATCCACGCCTTGCACTCAGATGCCGATCTGTCCGAAAAGGGTGGCGCGCAGTCGGGCGGAATGATGGTGAACTACCTCTATGATCTGCGCCGCACCGCCGAACGGCACGAGGCATTTGCAGCTAGCGGGGCCATTGCCGCGACGAGCGGGGTGAAATCACTTGCCGCGAGCGGTCAGAAAACTCTGGCCGCGCGCAAAGAGAAAACTGCAGAGAAAAACACTGCGTCCAAGTCGGCCAAAGGAACCTGAGCCATGGCAAACCCTCTATATGACACGCTGTTTGGCCGCCACGCGGGCAAGGACACGCCGTTCCTGATTCTGCCAGACGGCGCGCGCATCACCCATGCGGAGTTCCTCGGCACCGCCGCGCGCATCGCCGGATATTTGACCTCACTTGGCCTGACGCCGGGCGACCGTCTTGCCGCGCAGGTGGCCAAATCGCCTGAGGCGTTGGCGCTGTATGCGGCGTGCGTGCAGGCAGGCGTGGTGTTCCTGCCGCTGAACACCGCCTACACGGCCAGCGAAGTCACATACTTCATCGAGGATTCTGGCGCCGCGCTGGTCGTTTGCGACAGCGCCGTGGCCGCGAGCCTCGCACCTATCGCTGAGAAGATGGGCGCACAATTGGCCACGCTGAACGCGGACGGCACGGGGGGCCTGATGGACGGGGCGGCGGGGCAGGGCGCAAAGTATCCCACCGTGGAGCGCAACGAGAACGATCTGGCCGCGCTGCTTTATACTTCGGGCACCACAGGCCGGTCCAAGGGCGCGATGCTGAGCCAAAAAAACCTGCTGAGCAACGCCGAGCTGCTCGCGCGCGAGTGGCGATTTACGGATGCCGATGTGCTGCTCCACTGCCTGCCGATCTTTCACACGCATGGCCTCTTTGTCGCGACCAACACGGTGCTGGCGGCTGGCGGCGCAATGATAATCCTTCCAAAATTCGATGTGGACGCCGTGCTGCACCATCTGCCGAACGTCACGTCGATGATGGGTGTTCCGACGTTTTACACCCGGCTGCTCGATGATCCGCGTTTCGACAAAAACGCGGCGCA
This sequence comes from Roseovarius sp., assembly GCA_024636515.1. Taxonomy (GTDB): domain Bacteria; phylum Pseudomonadota; class Alphaproteobacteria; order Rhodobacterales; family Rhodobacteraceae; genus Roseovarius. The sequence goes on along the minus strand of JAGXGX010000024.1, from coordinate 7,493 downwards.
GCACTTGCGCCTTTTCACGTCCGGCAGCGCGCCACTGCTTGCCGAGACGCATGATAGGTTCAGCGCACGCACGGGTCACGCGATCCTTGAGCGATACGGCATGACCGAAACAAACATGAACACGTCGAACCCCTACGATGGCGACCGCCGCGCCGGCACTGTAGGATTTCCGCTGCCCGGCGTCGAATTGAAAGTGACCGATCCGGCCACGGGCGCGGACCTGCCCCAGGGCGAGGTTGGGCAACTGGAGGTGCGCGGTGACAACGTCTTTCAGGGCTATTGGCAGATGCCGGAAAAGACCGCCGAAGAGCTACGCAGCAACGGGTTTTTTATCACCGGCGATCTGGGGAAGATCGACAACGAAGGTTATGTCCACATCGTCGGGCGCGGCAAGGATCTGATTATCTCGGGCGGCTATAACATCTATCCCAAAGAGATTGAGTTGGTGCTGGATGACCAGCCAGGCGTGCTGGAAAGCGCCGTGATCGGCGTGCCGCACCCTGACTTTGGTGAAACGGTCGTGGGCGTTCTGGTGGCGGAGCCCGGCCAGACGCCGGACGCGGACGCCATTATGGCCGCCGCCGCAAAGGCGCTGGCGCGGTTCAAACACCCTCGCAAACTGATCGTGCTGGACGAATTGCCGCGTAACACGATGGGAAAAGTGCAAAAGAATATCCTGCGCGAGCGATATGGCGATCTGTTCAAGGCAGGCTGATACGCTTGCACTGCGCTGCGCTATGGTCAAAACTCAGGTCAGCGCGGCTATCACAAACCGTGATAGCGGATTTCGCCATGCCTGATTGCGCGGATAGCCGGGCAGGGCAGACAGTGGCGCAAAGCCAAACCGAGGAGCGATTATGGGCAGACTGGCAGCGTTCAACTTTCACAAGTGGATTGCAGAGCATCAGCACCTGCTAAAGCCCCCGGTCGGCAACAAAAAGGTGTTCGAGGATGCCGATCTGATGGTCACTGTCGTCGGCGGCCCAAACAAGCGCACGGACTATCACGATGATCCGGTCGAGGAGTTTTTCTATCAACTCAAGGGCGACATGCTGCTGAAGCTCAAGGATGGCGATGATTTCTACGACGTCCCGATCCGCGAAGGCGACGTGTTCCTCTTGCCGCCGCATGTGCGCCATTCGCCTCAGCGCCCGCAGGAGGGCAGCGTCGGTCTGGTGATCGAGCCTAAGCGCCAGACCGGCGAGTTGGACGCGGTGGAATGGTACTGCTTTGACTGCAATGCGCTGGTTCACCGCGCCGAGATGCAGCTGAAATCCATTGTCGATGATCTGCCGCCTGTCTATGAAGGTTTCTATGCCTCGAAAGAGGCGCGCACCTGCCCAGAATGCGGCACCGTCCACCCGGGCAAAGAGCCGCCCGAGGGATGGGTTCAACTGGACCCCGCCTAACGACAAGCGCCCCGCAAGAGCGGCGCGATACCAACAATCACCGGAGGAGACACCCCACAATGACATTCCTAGCTAAACTGCCCGCCACACTCGCCGCGTCTGTGGCGGCGGCCACGATGCTGCTATCCGGCGCCGCCACGGCGGCTGAATTGCGCCTCGGCCTAATTACACCGCCCAGCCACATCTGGACAAAGGCCGCCGAGGATTTTGGCGCCGATCTGGCCGAGGCCACGGATGGCGCGCATACCGTCACCGTCTTTCCCGCTCAACAGCTCGGCAGCGAGGCCGAGATGATGCAGCAGCTGCAAACCGGCGCGCTGGATATGGCGTTTCTGACAGTGGCCGAAGTGTCGAACCGCGTGCCTGATTTTGGCGCCTTCTACGCGCCTTACCTCGCCAGTGACATTGGCCATGCTGGCCGCATCCTGCAATCGGATCTGGCCGCCCGCATGCTAGAGGACCTGCCCGCCAAGGCCGGCGTCGTCGGTATCGGCTATGGCATGGCCGGCCTGCGCCAGATCGTGTCGAAGGGCGACGTAAAGACCGCCGCCGACCTCAAGGGCAAGAAGCTGCGCATCACGCCGTTCAAGCCAATCCTTGATTTCTACAACTTGTTGGGCGCTGCACCCACGCCCATGCCGCTGCCTGCCGTCTATGACGCGCTGGCCAATGGGCAGGTCAACGCCATAGACATGGACGCCGAGCTGATCTGGAAGCTGAAGTATTTCGAGCAGGCCGATACGGTCGTCGTCTCCAACCACATGATGTTCCCGATGGTCGGCCTCGTCTCGGCCAAGGTTTGGAAGGGCATGTCCGAAGAGGACCGCGCGACCATTGCCGAGCTGATGAAAAAGCGTCTGGACGAGTGCATCGCGACCTACATCGTCAAGGATCAAGAGTGGCTGGACCAAGTGCGCGGCACCGACACCGCCTTTATCGACGTTGGCCCTGAGTTCTTTGGCGACGTGCCTGCCGAATGGGACAAGATTTGGTCCGAGCAGTCGGCTGTTCTGGGCGAAATGCGCGATGCCGCTGCCGCTTCGGCTGAGTAATCTATTAGAATAATGATCATGCTGGCCGCGCGGGCGAACGCGCGGCCAGCTTTTTAGTGCGGGGGCAGGGTGCTGCACAGGATTTCACATGGTTGGGCGCGGCTTGAGATGGCGATTGCCGCTATTCTGGCGGTGGCGATCACGTGTCTTGTGCTGCTGAACGTCGTGACCCGCGCAATGAGCGCGTCGATTTTTTGGGTCGATGAGGCCGCGATCATGGCGATGACGTGGATGACCTTCCTCGCCGCCTCCGCCGCCGCGCATTTTGGTCACTCGGTCAGTGTGACGCTTTTTACAGATATGCTCTCATCAAGCGCGGCGCATTTTGCGCAGCGGGCGGTCGATTTCATCGTCCTGATCTTTGCCGTGCTGATGCTGTGGCTTTGCTGGCGCTGGTTCCTGCCGCTGGACCTGCTGCGCGCGGGCCTCGACACCACGGTATTCCAGGGCGAGACGTTCAATTTCATCTATGCTGAGCCAACGCTGACGCTGGGAATTCGCAAGTTCTGGCTGTGGCTTATCATGCCGATCTTTGCAGGTGGCCTGACGCTTCACGCCATTGCTAACCTTGCACGACCATTGGCACCGAGCAGGGCGCTGCCATGACGGCGCTGCTGTTTCTATTGTTGCTGTTTGGCGCGGTGCCGATCTCGGTCGTGCTGGCGATGACCGCGATGAGCTATATCTGGCAATCAGATAACACCGTCCTTTTTGACAGCTTCGCCCAGCAAATGTTTGCGGGTACCGAGAATTACGGCCTGCTTGCCATCCCGCTCTTTATGCTGACCGGCGAATTGATGAACGAGGGCGGCATGACCAAGCGGCTGATCAACGCCGCGCGCGTTTTGGTCGGCGGATTTCGCGGCGGGCTGGTCTGGATCAACCTGCTGGCCAACATGTTCATGGCTGCGATCATCGGCTCGGCCGTCAGCCAGATCGCGGTGATGAGCCGCGCAATGGTGCCAGCGATGGAAAAGGAGGGCTATGACCGCGGTTTCGCCGCTGCCACTACGGCGGCGGGCGGCCTGCTGGCGCCGGTTATTCCGCCCTCGATGCTTTTCGTGATCTATGGCGTGCTGGCGCAGATACCTATCGGCGATATGTTTCTGGCGGGTATTATTCCCGGCCTGATGATGGCTGGCAGCTTCTTTGTGGTCGTTACGCTGATCGGTCTTGCCGCCGATTTCCCCAAAGGCGAATGGATGAGCGCGGGTGACGCGGGTCGTGCCCTGCTAGCCTGTCTGCCGGCCGCGTTGATCCCAATCGCGATCATCGGCGGCATCGTCATGGGCATCGCCACCCCGACCGAGAGCGCGGCGGTCGCATCGCTGATCGCGTTCCTCATCGGCTGGGTGGTCTACCGCGAGCTGAAGCCATCACATCTGGCCGCGCTATTTCTGCGCACGGCGCAAAACGCGTCGATGGTGATCTTTATGGTCGCCGCCGCCAATGTCTTTGGCTGGGTAGTGATCTACGAGGCGATCCCGCAGAAACTGGCCGCGCTGATCACGTCGATGACGTCCGATCCATTCATCTTCTTGCTGATCGTTATGGGCGCGCTTTTGCTGGTCGGGATGCTGATCGATGGAATCGCGGCACTGATCCTCGTCACGCCGATCCTTTTGCCTATCGCGACTGGCGACTATGGCATCAGCCCGTTCCAATTCGGCGTGGTCATCAGTATTAATCTGGCGCTGGGGCTGCTGACGCCGCCTGTGGGGGTCGGGCTTTATATTGCCGCATCAATGAGCAATGTGAAGCCGACGGCAATCTTTGCCGCGCTCTGGCCATTCTTGATCGCGGTTCTGTTGGTGCTGCTGGCCGTTTGCTACTTTCCGTCCCTGTCGCTGATACTGCTGGGTTGAAGGATACTTGCGGCCTCCTCCAGCGCCTCCAACAGCGCTGAGGCGGCGGGGGGCAATGACGTGGCGCTGCGGAACGATGCGCCCAGCGGGCCATCGCCAAAGGGTAGAGGCAGCGGCAATTCAGCAAGCGCGCTACCCACGCCCAGCCCCGCCGCCTCTGCTGGCATGGCGCAGATCATGTCGCTGGCCGCCAGCAGGCCACGATTGGTGACATAACTGACCGACTCGACCAAAGTTGGCGGCACATACTGCCCCTCGGCCACAAAGAACTGGTCTATCTGTCGGCGCAGCGTGGTATCGGGTGGCGGCAGGATCCAGCCATAGCCGCGCAGATCGTCAAAGCCGAGGCTGCGGCCCAGTAGCGGATGACCCGCACGCACCACCAGCGCGATGCGCCCCTGCATCAGGCGCCGCTGCTCCAGATCCGAACGGTGCCGCAAAACGGGCAGGCGGCCCACGACCAGATCCAACTCGCCCGAGCGAAGGCGTGGCATCAGCACCTCGTTGGTGCCCTCAACCACCTTGATGGCGAGGCGCGGGCGCTGCAACAGAACAGCATTGATCGCCATAGGCAGTAGCCCGCCAGAGGCCGCCAGAAGGGTGCCCACCACGATCCGGCCTGCATTTCCGCCTGCCAAATCCTCCATCTCCTGCGCGGTGGTGCCGATCTGCGAGAATATCAGCTGCCCGCCGCGGATCAGCGCCTCGCCGAATACGGTCGGCACGACGCCGCGATTGGTGCGCTCGAACAGCAGCACGTCGAAGTCGATTTCCAGATCCTTGATCATCTTGGTCGCAGCGGGCTGCGACAGGTTCAGCTCGCGCGCGGCGTGCAAAATGCTGCCATGGCGCGCCACAGCAATTAGTAGGCGCAACTGCCGCAGCTTGAGTCGACCAATAATGCGAGCCATGATTTGGGCGTGGCTGGGCATGGTCCTAGAGCCTCATCCAAGCGGTCTGATTCCGCACCGCGCGCACTGCGCTCATCGCGGCAAGGGCGGAGGATTTGGGATTGTCGGGTAGTGCATTGCCCGAAATGGTAAAATCTAGCCGCCCAAATGCACCCTCCGCCTCGATCCGGTGGATGTTCTGCGCAGCGGTCGGGTCGGCGATAAGGTGGACCTCCGTCGCATCAAATCCGACCCCGGCCAGCGCAACGGCGGCGGCGACATTAGCATTCTTGGGATAGCTCAGCGCCGCCTGCCGGGCGTTGCCGGTAAAATGCGCGGTTGCCTCTTTAATGGTCGCCAAGTCCAGCACCTCCTCAGCCGGTGATCCGGCCCAGCCTGCGGGCGGTTTGGTCCCAGTGTAGCGGACATGGTCGAGGCCACCGATCGCCGCCGCTGATAGCGCGTCCAGCGCGCCGATCGCTCCTGATGCCAGATGCAGGGTGGTGCCGCCGGTCTCTGCCGCGTCTTTCAAAGCCTCCGTTAACCTGTCATCTGCCAGCGCGCCCAGCGACAGCGTGATTACATTGCAGCCTACTCGCAGTAGCACAGCGCCATGCGCCGACAAGCCCGCATGTCCCGCACAATCGACGACCAGCCGCGCGTGGGCGGCCATATCGCGCGGATCTGTGACGGGCACTATTCCCAGGGCCGCCAGAGCCGCATCCTCGCGGCCAGGCCGCGCCAGTACCGCGCTCGCAGGCGTTCCGCCGCGCGCCAGCGCCTGCACCACATAACGCGCGATCGCGCCGTGCCCGATGATACCGATACCTGTCATACTCGTTCTCCGCCAGAATTCTGTCCCCCGGTTTAGACCACGCATCGCGGCCGTGCTATCGGTTTTCGTGATACCCACCGAGCCAGCCGCTATTTGCACCCGTTCGCTACGCAGCGCATCATGCGCCATGAGTTTCAAACCTAGGCGGCACACGCCATGACACCCGGTGTTCGGCCCCATCATAGCCACGCTCTTTTGCGCGGGGCGGGACAGTATTGCGACGATATCGTGCTACCCGGCGCGCTGCGTGCCGTGTTCCTGCGCAGCGATGTCTCTGCGGGCGTGATTACCGATTTGGACGTGGCGGATGCGGTCAACCTGCCCGGCGTCCGCGCCATTCACACCGGAGCGGACGTGGCCCATCTAGGCGCGCTGCCGGTCAACGAGGTGATGCTGCTGGAGGCGCCTTTGCCCTATGCAGTCCTTGCGTATGGGCATGTAACTGCGGTCGGCCAGCCTGTAGCAGCCATTCTAGCGAGCAGCCGGACTGAGGCGCTGGATGCGATGGATTGCATTGCACTGGATGTCGAGGCGGTGGACCCGTCGGCGCCAACTCCGATCGCGCAGCACGAGTGGCACGCTAGTGATCCGAACGGCGCCATGCGTAAGGCCGCGCATATCGTTGAGGCCACCGTACGGCACGCGCGCCTCGCGCCATCTGCGATGGAGCCGCGCAGCATTACCGTGCGCCCGGAGGCCGGCGGCGGTGTGACCATCTGGCACTCGACCCAGACACCGCATCGCACGCGCAGCCATCTGGCGCAGATGCTGGGGATAGACGCAGACCTCATCCGCGTGATCGCGCCCGATGTCGGCGGCGCATTCGGGATGAAGGCGTCGCTTTATCCTGAGGAGGTCTATTGCGTCTGGGCGGCGCTGCAACTGGGCGTGCCTGTCCGCTGGGCCGCGTCGCGCAGCGAAGAATTCCTGTCAGCGACACATGGCCGGGGCATCACCACCAAGGGCGCGCTTGCGATGGATGCGTCTGGCCGCTTTACAGCTATGACAGGTGATGTAATTGCGCCCGTCGGCGGCTGGTTGCCCAACAGCGCGCTGATCCCGGCATGGAACGCAGCGCGCATCCTGCCGGGGCCGTACCTGATCGAGGATGTCGGTATCAGGGCTGCCGCCCAGACCGAACATCGCGGGCCGACCGGCATCTATCGCGGGGCAGGGCGGCCCGAGGCGGCGGCCCTGACCGAGCGGTTGGTCGATAAGGCAGCGCGCATCACCGGCCTTGATCCGTTTGAAATTCGCCTGCGCAACTTGCCAGCCAAAGACGCGTTGCCCCGCGAGACGGCGACGGGCCAGATACTGGACAGCGGCGATTACGCCGGCGCGCTGCACCTGCTGCGCAAGGTCTCGCGATACGACGCGCGTGTAGCCGATGTTGTCCAGAGACGTGATAGAGGCGAGCTGGTCGGCCTCGGCCTTGCAGTCTT
>JAGXGX010000126.1 GCA_024636515.1 Roseovarius sp. | reverse complement strand
GGCTTGGGCGCGGGCATATCCAGATGCGGGGCCAGGCTGATTTCGATCGTGCGGCACATTGCATCCAGTGGCAGGCCATTCACCGTCTCGCCAAAGGGGTGGGCCAGTTCCTCTGTCACTTCGGCCAGACCGATAAAGATGTAGGCCATGATCGCGACGAACATCGGCGACATCCAGCCCGCCGTCTCGATCAGGCCAAAGGGGATGAGCGCGCAATAAAGATAGGTCGTGCGAAAAATCAGGAGCGAATAGACATACGGCAGAGGCGTCGTCGCGATCCGCTCGCAACCGCATTGCGACTGCACGATTGATTCGAGCCTATCGGCCAATGCGCGCCTTGCGAAGCCATCGGGTGCCGACGCGGCGATGACTTCGGTCATTTGGTTCAGCTTGGTGCAGGGGGGATGGGGCGTGTCCATATCCTCGGCGCTCAGCCATTTTGCAGGTGCCGACGCGGCGGGCAACTGCCTTAGGTTCAGCCGGTGCGCGTGGATGAAACCCAAGGCCAGCGCCAAGATGTGGTGTCGATCTGCGCGCTCGGGAATGAAAATCTCGACCTCGCGCGACAGGGCGCGCATGTCGGCGATCAAGCGGCCCCACAGTTTGCGCCCCTCCCACCAGCGATCATGCGCGGCGTTGTTGCGAAAACCCAGAAAGAGCGACAGCGCAATACCGAAGACCGCGAAGGGCGCGGCGTTGGTATGTGGAAGGGTGACATAATTTTGGTCCAGCCAGACCAACCCGGCTGCGAAAGCTGTGGCGATCAGAACGCGCGGCAGGATCTTGGGCAGGACTGACCCGCGCACCGAGAAAAGCAGTTGAAGCAGCCCCGGCTTGTCGCGGATGATCACAGTGCGCGCCAGCCTATATCGCGGCGGCAAAAGCCCTCTGGCCAGTTGATATTATCTACCATGCCATAAGCGCGGTCTGCCGCCTCGCGCAAAGTCGCACCGCGCGCGGTGACATTCAGAACGCGTCCGCCGGCGGCAGTCATCTTGCCGTCCTTGGCTGCCGTTCCGGCGTGGAACACCATATGAAAGCTGTCTGAGGGGCAGGTATCCAGCCCGCCAATCACGCTGCCCTTGGCATAGTCGCCGGGATATCCATCTGCGGCCATGACGACGCATAGCGCATGATCCTCGGCCCAAGTGACGTCGCAATCGGCCAGCCGCCCCTCGGCGGCGGCGTGCATCAGATCAAATGCCTGCGCGCCAAGGCGCATCATCAGCACTTGGCATTCGGGATCGCCAAAGCGGACGTTATATTCCACAAGGCGCGGCTGGCCGTCCTCGATCATCAGGCCAACATATAAAACGCCTTGAAAGGGCATTCCGCGCCGGGCCATTTCGTCCATCGTGGGGCGCACAATTTGTTCCATCGCGCGCGCCTCAATCTCGGCCGTCAGGACGGGGGCGGGCGAATAGGCGCCCATGCCGCCGGTGTTGGGGCCAGTGTCGCCCTCGCCGACGCGCTTGTGATCCTGCGCGCTGCCGATGGACAACACATTGGCGCCATCACACAGCACGAATAGCGATGCCTCTTCGCCGGTCATGAATTCCTCGATCACCACCTCGGCGCCCGCGCCGCCGAAGGCACCGCCAAACATGTCGTCGATGGCGGCGTGCGCCTCTTCGACCGTTTCAGCGATGATGACGCCCTTGCCGGCGGCCAGCCCATCGGCCTTGACCACGATGGGCGCGCCTTGGGCGGCGGCGTAGTCGCGGGCGGCTTTGGCGTCCGTAAAATGGCCATAGGCCGCGGTGGGCGCAGATGATGCGTCGCAGATTTCCTTGGTGAAGCTCTTGGACGCCTCTAGCTGGGCGGCTGCCGCAGACGGGCCAAAGCTGAGTACGCCCGCCTCGCGGAGGCGGTCGGCAACACCTGCGGCCAATGGTGCCTCAGGCCCAACAATAACGAAATCAATCGCCTCTTCTTCGGCGAAGCGAACGACTGCGCCGGGATCCATGATGTCGAGCGATGCGCATTCGGCGATGGCCCGGATGCCCGCATTGCCCGGTGCTACGATCAGGCGGTCGCATTTAGGGTTTTGCAGCACGGCCCATGCGAGGCTGTGTTCGCGCCCGCCGCTGCCGAGGATCAAGATGTTCATGCCGCTCTCCCATATGTACGTCTGCGGGCATTGCATAGGCGCAAGGTGCCGCGCAGGCAAGCGGGCGGCGACGGAACGCGGTGCGCAGCCGTGCGTTGGTCCGGCAGAATGCAGCAACGCACGAAAGGAATGACAATGCCTGATATTTCAGACCGCAAAGTCGCAATTTTATCCACCCATGGCTTCGAGCAATCGGAGCTGGAAACGCCGTTGGAAGAACTTAAGAAAGCTGGTGCCACGGTCCACGTTATCGCACCCGATAGTGGCGAGATCCGTGGCTGGGATGGCGGCGATTGGGGCCAATCTGTCAAGGTCGACAAAACGCTCAGTTCGGTCGATGCCGTCGACTACGACGCGCTGATGCTGCCTGGCGGCCAGATGAACCCAGACACGCTGCGCGCTAACAAAGATGCGGTGGAATTCGTTCGCGCCTTCTGGGATGCCAAGAAGCCAATTGGTGCGATTTGCCATGCTCCATGGCTGCTGATTGAGGCAGACATCATCAATGGGCGCGATGTCACCTCATACCATTCGATTCGCAGGGACGTGGAGAATGCCGGCGGCAGGTGGCAGGACAGCGAGGTTGTCTGCGACAATGCGCTGGTAACCAGCCGCAATCCCGATGATTTGCCCGCCTTTTGCGCCAAGCTGATCGAAGAGATCGCCGAGGGCAAGCATAGATCGCGCGCAGCCTAATCGCTGCAAAGCGATCTTTTCAACCGCGCCGGGATCGGGCATTGATGGGCTATGTCAGACCTTATCGATGATCCCGATCCCGGCGAAAATGCGCCAGAATTCTCAGTCTCGGACCTGTCCGGGGCGATCAAGCGTCTGATCGAGGGCGAATTTGCGCATGTGCGGGTCAAAGGCGAAATCGGGCGCGTTTCCCGGCCGAAATCGGGGCACATCTATCTGGACCTGAAGGATGATCGCGCCGTTATCAATGGCATCATTTGGAAGGGCGTTGCAGGCCGTCTGCCCGTTCAGCCTGAAGAGGGAATGGAGGTGGTTGCAACCGGTCGCCTGACCACGTTCCCCGGACAATCGCGCTATCAGATCGTCATCGAGGATATAAAGCCAGCAGGCGCCGGCGCGCTGATGGCGATGCTGGAGAAGCGCAAGACGGCGCTGGCGGCCGAGGGCTTGTTTGACGCAGATCGCAAGCGGCCACTGCCCTATCTGCCCGAAATTATCGGCGTCATCACATCGCCCTCTGGCGCCGTGATACGCGATATCTTGCACCGCTTGCGCGATCGCTTCCCGCGTAAGGTGCTGATCTGGCCTGTCGCCGTTCAGGGCGAGAAGTGCGCGGGCGAGGTCACGCGCGCCATTGAGGGGTTCAATGCGATGACGCCCGGCGGCGCACTGCCCCGGCCTGACCTGATTATCGTCGCGCGCGGTGGCGGCTCTATCGAGGACCTCTGGGGATTTAACGAGGAATCGGTCGTGCGCGCGGCGGCAGCCAGCGAGATTCCCCTTATCTCGGCCGTGGGTCACGAAACGGACACGACCCTAATTGATTTTGCGTCCGACAAGCGCGCACCGACGCCTACCGCTGCCGCCGAGCTGGCCGTGCCAGTCCGGTTAGAACTGCTGGCATGGCTTGATGGGCAGGAGGGACGCCTGATCCACGCCCTGAGCGGCGGTGTGATGCAGCGCGGCCAGCGGCTGCGCGATCTGGCCCGTGCGCTGCCCCGGATCGAGGTGCTGCTGGACAGCCCGCGCCAGCGACTGGACGTTTGGGGTGATCGCCTGCCTGCTGCGCTGATCCGAGGCGTGCAGATGCGGCGCGTTGCACTGTCCGAGGCGGGCGGCGCGCTGCGGCCCGGCGTGCTGCGCCGAATGATCGACGGGGATACCCGGCGGCTGGCAGCGGCGTCCGAACGGATGGGTGGCGCATTGCAGCGCCGTACCCGCGATGATCGCAGGCGTCTGGATACCATCGCCGCGAGATTCGTGGCACGCGTGCCCAGCGACGGCATCGCTGCCAAGCGGGCCGAATTGGACCGCGTGTCGCTACGGCTGCCTGCGGCCGGGCAACGGCAGATCGACGGCTGGACCACGCGCATCGCCGCGTTGGACCGCCTACGCGAGACATTAGGATACAAGGCGACACTAGAGCGCGGTTATGCGGTGGTTCGCAGCGGCGGTGATTTAATAACCACGCGCAAGGCGGCCAAGAAGGCCGGTGCGCTGGAAATTGAGTTTGCCGATGGCAGGCTGGCGCTGGACGATACCGCGCCTAAGGCTAAGCCGAAATCAACCAAGTCGGGCGCGCCGGATCAGGGAAATCTATTCTAGAAATTTCGTCCAAGCGGCGATTGACACATGCTATTGGGTTTCCCTTCCGCGCACGATCCGCCAGAACACCCTCATATTGTCCTGCGCCTGCCGCTATTGCGCCTGAATTGCCCAGCATACCAACCATCGAAGTAATAGACGGGAGGATGCGCGATATGGATCGGCTGACCGAGATGGAAGCCTTCGCCACCGTAGTGGATCAGGGCGGATTTACCGATGCAGCTCGCAAGATGGGGATTTCCAAATCCGCCGTCTCCAAGCACGTCTCTTCCCTTGAGGCACGGTTAGGCGCGCGGCTTCTGAATCGTACGACGCGGCGCGTCAGCCCTACCGAGATCGGGCTTGCCTATTACGACCGCGCCCTGCGCGTTTTGAACGACGCCGGCGAGGCGGACGCGCTTGTCAGCTCGATGCAGTCTGATCCGTCTGGTCTGCTACGGATTTCGGTCGCGACCGATTTCGGGGTGAACCATCTCAGTCCTGTGCTGGGCACATTCTTGGACGAATTTCCAGAAATCACCGTCAACATGGTTTTAAACAATCGCTATGTTGAGCTGATTTCCGAAGGCTTCGACATGGCCATCCGCATAGGCGAGCTGGAGGACAGCACCCTGCGCGCCCGCAAGCTGACCGAGACGACCAAGCGCATGATCGCATCGCCTGGCTACATCGAGAAGTATGGCCGACCGACCAAGATCGACGACCTGAACGAGCACAAGTTGCTACACTATTCCAGCCAGGCTGGCGGATCGGTGTGGAAGCTGACAGCACCTTCGGGAGAAAAGCGCCAAGTGCGCACCGCCGGGGGCCTGTCGGTCAACGATGGTCAATCGCTGCTGAACGCTGCCATCTCTGGCCTCGGAATCGCGAATTTGCCTAGCTTTCTCTATGCCGGAGCTATGGAAAAAGGGCTGGTTGAAGATGTTATTCCCGACCTGCCGGTCGAGACGCAAGGCATTTATGCGGTCTATCCGCCGGGCCGGTTTACCCAGCCCAAGGTGCGCGCGTTCATTGACTTTCTCGTCCACGCCTTCGCCGACAAGGGCCCTGCCGAGTGGTAAGTTGTCTGCTAAATTGAGTTCCTGCCCTGACTGAATCGGACAACTGCCCCGGACGCCTCCCCTGCGACCGGGGCATTTTTTCGCGTGCCACACTGCACAGCCGCTGTGCGCGCCACTCGCTTGCCTTTGCGCGTTTTAGCCGCAGATAAGGGGTCAGCCTGAAACTCAAAAGGAAGTCATACATGAGCAAACCTGTTCTTCTAACTCTTTGCGGATCGCTGCGCGCCGGGTCCTACAACCGTATGCTGATTGGCGAAGCTGTGCGCGCCTTTGGCGAGGCAGAAGTTATCGAAGGCGACCTGAAACTGCCGCTCTATGATGGTGACGTTGAGGCCAAAGGAGTACCTTCTTCCGTCCAGGCGCTGATGGATCAGACCAGCCGCGCCGATGCGCTGATTATTGGCGCACCAGAATATAACAAGGGCATTTCCGGGGTTTTGAAAAACGCGATCGACTGGCTCAGCCGGGCCAAGCCAAGCGTGCTGGCGGACAAAAAGGCTGTGATTCTATCCGCTGCTGGCGGGCGCACCGGGGGAGAGACGGCGCATTTCATGACCCATTCGATTCTGACGCAATTGCAGGTCAACGTGATCCATGGCCCGCTAATCCTAGTCGCGACAGCGAATGAAGCATTCGATGAGGAAGAACATTTAAAGAGCGATTTTCTTCGCAATCAGGTCAATGATCGCATGACGCGTTTGCGTGAAATGATCGGTTAAGGATTTGTAGTTCTGCGTCCGGTAGTACCCCCACTCACTCGAACCGATTGGCGCTGAATGCCGCCAGTTCGGCGTTGCTGCGTCCACCTATCATATCGGCCACCCAGCGACCCGTCTTGGGCCCGCCGGTCAGGCCGATATGCTGGTGGCCGAAGGCTGCGAACACGCCGCTGGTGCCCATCTGGCCAATCAATGGCAGGCTATCGGGCGTTGAGGGGCGGTAGCCCATCCACTCCTCAACGCTCGTGTAGTCCAAATCCGGAAACATCTTCGCCACGTTGCGGCTTAGCAGGTCCAGAGGGCCACGCGATATTTTGGGTGACGTGCCACCCAATTCAACCATCCCGGCGCAGCGCAGGCCTTGGGCCATCGGATTTACCACGAATTTGCCGGCTGTCATCATCATCGGCATGCGTGGCACCTGCGTGGGGTCTTTGAACTCCAGATGAAAGCCGCGTTCGGCGACGAGCGGCACCCGCACCCCCAGCTTTCGCGCCAGAGGCTCTGACCAGATACCGGCGGCCAGCACGGCGGCGTCGCAGGGTAGGGTGCCGTGGTCGGTGATGATCTCCGCGATGCGCCCATCGCGCATAGTCACGTCCCGCATCTCAGCACGGCGATAGGTGCCGCCCTCATCCGTCAGCACTTCTGCGAGATCAGCCATGTACGCACCGGGATTGGTGATATGTCCGCTGCCCTTCAGCCGCACCAAGCAGTGCGTGGCAGGGCCCAAGAATGGCTCGACCTCCTGCACGGCCGGGCCCTCAATGACCTCTGGCACATATCCCGCCTCGCGCCGCAGCGCCCATGTGTAGGCGTCTTTGTCGAACGCAGCGCGATCCGTATAGGCCCAGCCAAAGTCGCTGGAGGCAATCCATTTGTCGGCCCGTGTGCCACGCGTCAGCGCGCGGTGCTGGTCGCTGCTGTCATGCAATAGCTGCGAAAGTGCCTTTGATATCTCGCGCGTGCGCGTGTCTGATGAGTTGCGCAGGAACTGCGCCAGCCATGGGGCAAGGCGAGGCAGCTCGCCCCACTGGATGCGCAGCGGCGCGTCGCGAGACATAAGGTATTTCAAGCCCGTCCATGCGATGCCCGGCCCACTGATGGGCACAATCCCCCATTCGGCCAATAGCCCGGCATTGCCGTAAGAGGCGCCGGCGCCCGGCCCGTCCTTGTCAATGAGGGTCACGTCATTGCCCGCTCGGCGCAGCCAGATCGCAGCGGACAACCCGCAAATGCCCGCGCCGACAACGACGATCTTTTGCATGCTCATGGACGGCTCCTTGCATGATTTTCCGCCAACTAAGCGGCTTTATGCGGCGCAGGCAAGGGCGGTACGCACATCACGAAAAAACCCCGCCTCGGGATCCGAGACGGGGTTTCAATTTTCAACCATTTAAGTGGCCGATGCTCGGCTTAGCCCTGACGGGCCTTAAAGCGGCGCTGGGTCTTGTTGATCACGTAAACGCGGCCTTTGCGGCGCACGACGCGGCAATCCCGGTGCCGGTTCTTCAGCGAGCGGAGCGAGTTGCGAACTTTCATCGTTCATCTCCTGTCTGTCGTGGCGCGGGCCAGCGCCTGAGGTTGCGGGCGGCCCGCCTGAGGGCCAGTGAATTCATGGTGGGCGATACAAGGTTCGAACTTGTGACCCCTTCGATGTCAACGAAGTGCTCTACCACTGAGCTAATCACCCATGAATACCGCCACTTACACAGCACCCTGAATAACATCAAGGCGCGAGTGCACGCGTCGGTCTGGAGGTCTATAAAAGGAGTCGGGCAAAGGATCAAGGGCTTTTGATCGCCGGAAACTTTGCGCTATCATAGGGTTCTTGTCCGGAGCAACCATGCCCAAAGCTGCTTATCACCTGCACGCCCCAATGCGGCGCGAGACCAGCGTCGTATTTGCGTCGCCGCATAGTTCGCGCGATTACCCGGCGTGGTTTCTGGATCGCGTGCTGCCGGATGCGGTGGCGATGCGCAGCTCTGAGGATGCGTTCGTCGATCAGCTCTTTGGTGCGGCGCCGCAACATGGCGCATCTTTGCTGCTGGGCGGCGCGCCGCGCGCTTTCGTTGATCTGAATCGCAACGCGGATGAATTGGACCCGGCCCTGATCGACGGCGTGCGCCATGCAGGACACAACCCGCGCGTCGCGTCGGGCCTTGGCGTGATTCCACGTGTTGTATCTGGTGGGCGTGCCATCTACGGCGGCAAAATCTCGCTGCGGGAGGCGCGCCAGCGTATTGATCAGTATTGGCGCCCCTATCATGCCGCGCTGACGTCCGAGTTGAACCGCGCGCACGAGGCGTTCGGCAATGCGATCCTGATCGACTGCCACTCCATGCCGCACGAGGCGCTGGACGGTTGCGTGCGCGGCGGCGT
>JAGXGX010000125.1 GCA_024636515.1 Roseovarius sp. | reverse complement strand
TGGCGAATCGGGTGATCTTCATGGACCAAGGTCAGATCGTGGAGCAGAACGAGCCGGAGGAATTCTTTAACAACCCCCGCTCGGAGCGCACGCAGCTATTCCTCAGCCAGATTCTGGGCCACTGAGGGCGACCATCTAGCAAATGTTGTTTGGAGGGCGGCCTGTGACGGGCCGCCCTTTTGCCGTCCGGCTCAGCGTTTGTGGAAATAGCTCATATGAAAGGCCGATTGCTCGGGATCGCGGCCGTATTTCTGCGATACAGGGCAGGCCCGCCGCGCCTTGCAGCCTTGGGATAGGCAATCGTCGCCTGCGTGTGTGTCCAGAAACCCGTGACAAGCTGGCACGTCATAGCCGCGTGCGGCGCTCAGTGCGTCCACCGGGCAGGCCGTCATGCAGGGCTGGGCTAGGCAAGTTTCACAGGGCGATGCGCCCGTTCTAGGTAAAGTAATTCTCTGCGGAAATCGCAGCGCGCCTCGATAGGATACCATCAGGCCAGCGGTATCATGCACTAGCATCCCTGCCGGGCTTTGCCATGCGCGGCCGGACGCCATGGCCCAGCGAAGAAAGGGCAGGTATGGCGGCCCTCCGAAGGGAAACAGCGGCTCGGCCCCCAGCGCTCGGGCCAGATCACCGATGACCCGTCGTGACCAGCGGTCGACCGGATCGGAGGCGCCATCCACCCACTCAGGCGCCTTCTTCAACAGGGGCCAGAACGCCTGTGACGGACCGAGTAGGATAACCGTGCCGCCATCCTCGTGAACGCCGCCCATGACGTCCAGCGCAGCACCCTGCGCCGCAAGGGCGATGGCCGCGTAACCCGTCATGCGCGAATCATCGTCCCGGCACCATGCTCGGTAAACAGCTCCAGCAGCGGCGCATTGGGTACGCGCCCGTCCAGAATGACTACAGCGCGCACGCCGCCCTCAATCGCGTGCAGCGCTGTCTCGGTCTTGGGGATCATGCCGCCCGATATGGTGCCGTCGGCCGTCATGGCGCGCACAGTATCGGCCTTCAGCTCGGTCACTACATGGCCAGAGGCGTCACGGACGCCGTCCACATCCGTCAGCAATAGCAAGCGGTCTGCCTTAAGCGCAGCGGCAATCGCCCCGGCCATAGTATCGCCGTTAATGTTGAACGTCTCGCCCGCACGGCCCGCGCCAAGCGGGGCAATCACGGGGATCGCATCGTCGCGGAACAGGGTGTGCAGGATGCGCGGATCTACATCGGTCGGCACACCGACCAGCCCCAGAGCCGGATCCGCAGGATCGCAAATCACAAGGTTCGCATCCTTGCCGGACAGACCCACTGCGCGTCCGCCCTGCGCATTGATCGCTTGTACAATGCGCTTGTTCACGCGGCCCGACAGAACCATCTCGACAACCTCCATGGTCGCCTCGTCGGTCACGCGTTTGCCGTTTACGAATTCGGATTTGATCGCGAGCTTGTCCAACATCTCGTTTATCATGGGACCGCCGCCATGCACGATCACCGGGTTTACGCCGACCTGCCGCATCAAGACGACATCGCGGGCGAACGTCTCCATCGCCTCGTCGTCGCCCATGGCGTGGCCCCCGAATTTGATCACCACGATGGCGTCGTCATACCGTTGCAAATAGGGCAGCGCTTCGGAGAGGGTGCGGGCGGTTGAGATCCAGTCGCGGTTCATGTCACGTCGCTTCATCTGTTGTCCCTTTGGCCGCCGACTATCGGGCCGCGCGCGCCGTCATGCAAGACTTAGACCAGATCCGCGATCATTGCGCGCAAGGTTGCGATGCCTTCGCCTTTTTCGCTGGAGGTCAGGATCAATTCGGGGAAGGCGGCTGGATGGCGCGCCAACTCCCCGCGCACCTGCGCAAGGATATCGTCCAGCGCGGTGCCACGCAGTTTGTCTGCCTTGGTTAGCACGACCTGAAATGTCACAGCAGAGCTGTCCAGCAGGCTCATGATCTCATGATCCACCGATTTGATCCCATGGCGCGTGTCGACCAGCACGAAAGCACGGCGCAGGTTCTGGCGGCCTGATAGGTATCGCTTGAGCAGGGCCTGCCATTTTTCGACCACCGCCAACGGCGCGTTGGCATAGCCATAGCCCGGAAGGTCGACGAGGTAGTGGCTGTCAGCCATGGTAAAGAAGTTCACTTCTTGCGTGCGGCCCGGCGTGTTCGACGCACGCGCCAGCGCCTTGCGGCCCGTCAGCGCATTGATCAGCGTCGATTTGCCGACGTTTGACCGGCCGGCGAAACATACCTCGATCCGGTCCGCTTCGGGCAGGCCCGACATCGCGACGACGCCTTTGAGAAAATCGGTCTCGCCGGCAAAGAGGATGCGGCCACGCTCGGACGCGTTAGCCTCCGGTTCGTCCGCAATGGGAAAGGGGAGTCTGTCCATCATATCAGTTCGGCCTTATCGCCGGGGGCAATTTCGCCGCCGCGTGTGACGACGCCGTAGACGCCGAATTCCTGATGGCCGAACGCTGACTTCAGCGCGCCCAGCGTGTCGGCATCTTGCACGCCCGTCGCCGGATTGGCGGTGGTGGCGAGGCAGCGCACAATAGGTTCGCGAATTTCCAGCTCGGCAGTGCCGATGCGCATGACCTTGCCGATCCAATCGCGCTCAGCCCACGCCGCGGGCCCCTCCAAATGGATATTGGCGCGCCAGCGCAGCGGA
The DNA here is from genome assembly GCA_024636515.1 of Roseovarius sp. Lineage (GTDB taxonomy): Bacteria > Pseudomonadota > Alphaproteobacteria > Rhodobacterales > Rhodobacteraceae > Roseovarius. The sequence goes on along the minus strand of JAGXGX010000125.1, from coordinate 5,644 downwards.
TCAAGATCCTGGCTCATCCGCGCTCCCAGATCGGTGCCTGAGGCCAAATTTATGATGCTGATCGACGCGAAAGGCGAATCGGTCATGCCGTGCTCTCCAGCGCGCACGATCCGCGCGGATTGCGCGCGGGTTTCGGGCATCAGAGGGCGGACCCACTCCAGAAAAACGGCGCCCTCCGTGTCTGGATCAAACGTCAGATCGGGGCGGTCGGGGTGGCTGAGCGTGACAGTGCCTGCTGCCTCATCCGAAATGGCGCTGATTGCCATAAGCTGCGGTGCCTTGGCCCCACGCGAGAAGTTCTGGCACGCAGACCATGCGCCATCCTCGGCCTTGGCATCCTCATGCGCGACGGCCCAGCGACGGTCCCACGGCATGGTATCACCCTCGACCAGAAGGGTGCGTTTTAGCGCCTCGAAGCCGTGCGCCTTGATCGGGTGCCGCCAGAGCGCCGCAACGCGGGCGGTCACTTGTCGCCCTTTCCGGCCTCTGCAGCATCCTTCTTGGGCTTGCGCTTAAAGCCGCCGATGATGTTGCCGAACACATCAGGCTTGTACCCTTGGCTGCGCATGATCGCATATTGCTGCGCAAAGGTTATCGTGTTGTTCGCGATCCAGTAGACCACAAGGCCACTGGCGAACTGGCCCAGCATGAACATGAAGACCCACGGCATCCACGCAAAGATCATCTTCTGCGTCGCATCCGTCGGTGTCGGATTCAACTTTTGCTGAAGCCACATCGAGATACCCAGCAGAATAGGCAAGAAGCCCAGCGATATGATTGCAAACGCCGATTCGGGACCGGGAGGGGCGAATGGCAGTAGCCCGAACAGGTTTAGGATCGACGAGGGATCAGGCGCGCTGAGATCGTCGATCCAGCCAAGCCACGGAGCATGGCGCAGTTCCAGCGTGACGAAGATCACCTTGTAGAGCGAAAAGAAGATTGGAATCTGAAGCAGGATCGGCAGGCAACCGGAAGCCGGGTTCACCTTTTCCTTCTTGTAGAGCTCCATCATCGACTTCTGCAGCTTTTGCTTGTCGCCGCCAGCGTCTTCTTTGAGCTTTTCCATCTGCGGTTGCAGCTCTTTCATCTTGGCCATCGAAACGTAGGATTTATAGGCCAGAGGCAGCAAAAGTGCCTTGATCAGTAGCGTCAGACCGATGATTGCCCAGCCCATATTGCCGATCAAATTGTTGAGGTAATGCAGTACCGCAAAGATTGGCTTGGTCAGGAAGAAGAACCAGCCCCAGTCGATCGAATCAACAAATCGGTCGACGCCGTCCTCGTTTTGGTAGTGGCGGATCGTCTCCCACTCCTTGGCGCCCGCAAACACGTCAAGCCGGGTTGAGGCGCTGGCGCCGGGCGCGACCGTCTGCGTCGGCATTCGGGCTGTTGTCTGATAGATGTCGCGCCGACCATCCTGCAACGTCGTCACGTTAAAGCCGCCAGTATCGCGCGGAATGAGCGTCGTCATCCAGTACTGGTCGGTCAAGCCGGTCCAGCCATCCTTCTCCACCGCAATAGTCTTGACGCCCGTGATGGGGTCGAAATCATCGTAATCGGTCTCTGTCAGCTCGCCATCCGCCATGCGGATACCGCCCTCATGCAGAATAAAGAAATTCTTGAGATCCCGCGGCAGTCCGTGACGCGCAAGAATACCATAAGGCGCCAGTGACACGGTGGTATCCCCGGTGTTTTGCACTAATTGCTCGACGCTGAACATGAACTTGTCGTCGACCGATATTGTGCGGCTGAATGCGAGGCCTGCGCCATTGTCCCATGTAAGCGTTACCGGCGAGTCGGGCGTTAGTGTGCTGCCCTGTTGTTCCTGCCAGATCGTATTTGCGCCCGGTACCAGCTCGGGCGCCAGCCCCGCGCCCGGCGCCCAGCCAAAGAGGGCGTAGTAGGGCGCGTCGCTGCCGACGGGTGACAGCAGATCGACGATGGGACTATCGGCGGCAGTAGTCTCGCGGTAATTTTTTAGCGACAGCTGATCAATGCGCCCGCCCTGCAGCGAAATGCTGCCCTTCAGGCTGGGCGTATCAATGGCGATGCGGGGGGCATCGGCAGGCTTGGGCGCGCCGACATCTTCTGTCGCGGCACTATCTATGGCGCCCGGCTCGGTGGCGAGGTCCGGGGCTGCGGTGTCAGTGGTTTGCGTGGCGACCTCAGCAGGCGGCTCGATCGGGGCCTCGGGCGCGGGGAACAGGACGAACCACAGCATGATTACGAGGAAACTCAGCGCTGTAGCGAGAATTAGGTTCTTGTTCTGGTCGTCCATTCGGGGCTGCCACTCATCTGTTAGGGGCTCGGGCCGGACCAGCCAAGTGGGCCGCGGCCTGAAACGCGCGCAACTTTATCCGTCTCGGGCGCGAACCGAGTGGAGCAGCAGGGCTGCAAAACGGTCCATGGCACCTCGGGAGGGTCAAGGGAGGGTTCAACAGAGTGCGGCCCCAAAGGTCAAGTGGATTCCCGGCGCGGAGCCCTCTGCATGTCAGTTTCATCGCCATTTGCGGGCAATTTAGCCGATCTGGCGCCCGATGATCGGCAGTGCCTCCAGCCGCGCAAGGTGCGCAAGCATCCATTCACATGTTTGATCCAGCGGAATTGGGCGCCCAATGCCATAGCCTTGGACATGCCCACAGCCCAGTTGCGCCAGCATGTTGTGTTCACCCGCAGTCTCGACGCCCTCGGCTAGCGTGGCGAGGCCCAGTTGCTCGGCCATCGTCAGGATGGCCGATACCATGCGCTGCTGTTCCGGGTCGCGGTCGACCTTCATCACAAAGGAGCGGTCGATTTTTAACCGCTGCACATCAAAGCGCCTGATGGACGAGATGGAGGCGTGTCCTGTGCCAAAATCATCCAGATCTACCTGGCACCCGATCCGCGACAACCCGGCGATGTTGCGCACCACGGTATCATCGGGCGATAGCGCAACGACCGTCTCCAGTATCTCGACGCTCAGGCGGCTTGCGGGCAGGTCGAAACGGTCCAACTCCCACTCAATCTTTTTGACGAGGGACGGGTTGCGCAGCTCTTCTGGCGAGAAATTCACGCCGATCTGCGGCACCTCGAGGCCGGCCGCGTCCCAAACCTTGAGCGCCGATAACGCATTGTAAAGCATCACCTCGCCCAGACGCTCCATCGCGCCTGCCTGCTCCAGTATGGGCAGAAATTCCGCGGGCGAGATGACGCCGCGCGTAGGGTGGCACCAGCGCGCGAGCGCCTCAAAGCCGCTGATAAGGCCAGTATCGGTAGAGAGTTGCGGCTGAAACCAGGGCTGAATTTCGCCGTTCTCCAACGCAGCGAGAGCGGCATCAATCAGATCGGGGCTGCACGTGAGGGCGGGCGCCTGCATGTCGCGGCTGTACGCACGTATGGAGGAAGGGCCGTGCCGACGCGCCTCGGCCAATGCTATTGTGGCGCCAGCGATCAGGCCCGTGCCTGTCGCCTCGGGCGCGTTCATGTCGAGTGCCAGACCAACCGACGCCGTGATATACAATGTGGCGCTGTCGATGATGATCGGCTCTTCCATCGCGGTTTGCAAACGGCCAGCCATTTGCAGCATGACGCCCAGATCCAGCTGTCGCACCGGCGCGACGCAGACGGCCAGCAGATTATCCTCAATCCGTCGAACGGTGTCGCGGTTGCGCAGCACTGACGACACCCGTTCGGTCAGTTGCGTCATCAGAAGGTCAGACGCAGCACTGCCGAACCGCTCGCGTGTTTCGATGTATTCATCCAGCTCTAGCAAGACGCACCCGGTTCTACGCGAAGTTTGTTTGGCGCGCAGGACGGCGGCGTCCATGCTATGCTCGAACGCGGCCTCATCGCTATCACTGCGGGAAAGCTCCGACGCGCTATCTGGTGTACGGAGGGCTCCGGCAAAGAGCAGGCAAACAGGAAAACCGAGAGCGAGCATGATCAGCATCTGCTCGCCGCCCAGCCAGAAACCGCCCAGCACTACAGCCGGCAGTAGCGCAAAGGCCGCAGGCCCAGCCAGCATGGCGCGCACATGCGCATACATGGCGGCAAAGACGGGAAGAAAGTGCTGAGACATCCGGCAAACCCTTTGAAATCCTTGGGTCACCATACGCGCGCTGTCTCAACGCAGGATTAACGTAGCTGCGGAATTCCATCAGAATTATCGTTAGCTTTGATAGGGTTCAGGGAAAGTCCCGCGAAATCAAACAGATTTGGGTCTAGCAGATGTGACGGGCGCGCATTCATCAGCGCGCGAAACATCACCTGACGGCGACCGGGGCTGTTCGATTCCCAGCCGTCGAGGATCTGTTTGACCTGCTGGCGTTGCAGCCCATCCTGACTGCCGCACAGATCGCAGGGGATAATGGGGTACTGCATCGCGCGCGCAAACTTTTCGCAGTCCACCTCAGCCACATGGGCGAGAGGGCGGTACAGAAACAGATCGCCGTCCTCATTGAGCAGTTTAGGAGGCATCGTAGCGAGACGCCCGCCATGAAAGAGGTTCATGAAGAATGTCTCGAGGATGTCGTCGCGGTGATGGCCCAGTACCACAGCCGAGCATCCCTCTTCGCGCGCGATGCGGTACAGATTGCCGCGCCTCAGACGCGAACAAAGCGCGCAGAAGGTGCGGCCAGCCGGGATTTTGTCGACAACGATGGAGTAAGTGTCGCGGTACTCGATCCGGTGAGGCACCTGCATTTTCGCAAGGAATTCTGGCAGGACCGTCGCGGGAAATCCCGGCTGTCCCTGATCCAAATTGCAGGCCAGCAGATCAACAGGCAACATCCCGCGCCATTGCAGCTCATGTAGCACGGCCAGTAGGGTATAGCTGTCCTTGCCGCCCGACAGACAGACGAGCCATTTGGTCCTTGGGGCTTCACGGTCGACCATACCGTACTGGTCGATCGCCTCACGCGCGAGGCGCACAATCCGCTTGCGCAGCTTGCGGAATTCAGTGCTGCGCGGCGCGCCCTGAAAGAGGGGGTGGATCTCTTTTGCATCATCCAACATGGGCAGGCTCTAGTGCAGATGGAGGCGCCGGGCAAGGGCTGGAACGCAGTATGGGCGGGCTGCGTTAGTGTAGATAACCTAAATGTAGGAGATCTCCCAATGACCCGTTTCATTCTTGCCGCCGCCACCGCCATTGCTGCGCTCTCAGGGCCTGCCGCAATGGCGCAGGACGCCGGTGCTATGGCGATACTCAAAACCGCAGATGGCGGGGATGCAGGCCATGTCAAAATCTCGCAGGCGGGCAACGGCACACTGTTCCATGCCGAGTTGAAGGGGCTGGCACCCGGTTGGCACAGCTTTCACGTGCATGAGGCAGGGTCGTGCGAGGACAACTTTGACGCGGCAGGCGATCACTATGCACCGGATGGCAAAGGCCACGGCCTGATGGGCGAGGATGGCGCCCATGCAGGAGACTTACCGAACATCCATGTCAGCGAAGATGGCACAGCAATGGCCGATTTTTATAGTGCCCGGCTAAGTATTTTGGAGGGTAATGCCCCGCTGATGGACGAAGACGGCTCTGCCATCGTCATTCACGAAAATGCGGATAGCTATCAGTCCGATGCGGGGGCAGGTGGGCGCATTGCTTGCGGTGTGATTACGCAAACCATGTAGGAGACTGCCTCAGTCCGGGACGTTATCGATGCCGGAG
>JAGXGX010000124.1 GCA_024636515.1 Roseovarius sp. | reverse complement strand
TGGCGGAGACGATGGGATTCGAACCCACGAGACCCTTCCGGGCCTACTCCCTTAGCAGGGGAGCGCCTTCGACCACTCGGCCACATCTCCACCGACGCGTATATCCAAGCAAACGCACGGATTACAAGGCAAAAATAGCCGATTATTCTGATTATCTTTTTGCATTGAGACGCTACGAAAATCCTGCGCACTCATCATCAGGCGCCTTCTAATTCAGGCATATCCAACATTTCTGTCGCTAATCGAGTGCTTTTGGAATATCCGTCCTGAGCGCGCTTGCGACTGCCGCCGAACGTCACGGTACCAACGTTGATCAGCCTCTCCGCAGTACACGAAAAAGGGCCGATGCACCCCAGCCCGCGATGATCGCGATAGCCAGCGCCATTAGGCCATAGATTACCGCTTGCTGGTGCGCCAGCGTGTGCAACCATCGCTCCAACCCGACTTTGCGCACGTCGATGGTTGTTTCGTATTTCGACACGACCTCACCGCGGCGGGTGAGGAAAATGCGCGTGACGTAGTCGCCTTCGGTCAGGTTCGACGGCAGGTCAATTGATGTTTGAAACAGCGTTTGCTGCGTCAGCTCCACCGCGCCTTCGCGCATTTGGTAGGCGCCGCTGTGCTCGCGAATGCGGATGACTGCATCGGTAAAACTTTGCGCATCACGCACGCTGCCGGGCGCGCCTACGGACCGGATTGCGCGGGGGATGGATATCTTGTGACGCAGATCCTCGACCTGGCTCAGCACATCCGTCCACGGGCCCGAAGTGGCAACTGCATAGAAGCTGGGGGCCACATCCACCTCGACTGCATCGACATTCACCCAAATGCCAAAACGACGTTCCTTGCGGCGTACATCCAGCGGCTGGCTGGGTCCGGCGATGGCGACGACGACACCCAGCTCGTCGGCAGGGATAGCCTCTTCGCGCTTGATCGCGCCAAATAGCAGTATTTCCGACCCGTCGAAAGTGGTGTCGATAGAGATGCTATTGCGGCTAAGGCCCAGCACGACCTCCTCGGCGCGCCCCGGCAGGGCCGCCAGCACCAGCAGAACGGCGATCAGCCCCCGCATCATGGCCGCACCACTGCGCTGATCGAAAACACTTCGCTGGGCTGCAGCAGCAGGTCCAGCGCCAGTTTGAAACAGACGGCAAGCACAAGGATTGCCAGAAGAATTCTCAATTGCTCGGCCTTCATACGGGCGCCGATCTGCGTGCCGAACTGCGCCCCGACAACACCGCCGAACATCAGGAACAGCGCCAGCACCACATCGACGATTTGGCTACTGACCGCGTGCAGCATAGTGGTAAACGCAGCGACAAAGATGATCTGAAAGAGCGACGTGCCAACCACCACCTTGGTCGGCATCCCCAACAGATAGATCATCGCCGGCACCATGATAAAGCCGCCCCCGACCCCCATTATCGCCGCCAAAACACCGACGGCCATACCGACCAAGACGGGCGGTATCACGCTGATATAAAGGCCTGATGTGCGAAACCGCATCTTGAAAGGTAGTTTCTGAATCCACGTATGTTTCTTGCGGGGGGATGCTTTGCCGCCGCGTCGCGTGCGACGGATCGCTCGCAAGCTCTCGAAAAACATCAGGCCGCCGATGATGCCCAGAAAAACAACGTAGAATAGCGTGACCAGCAGGTCGACCTGCCCCATCGCCTTGAGGTAATTGAACAGCATCACGCCAAAGCCGGCGCCAATGAGGCCACCAATCAGCAGTACCGTCCCCATCCTCAGGTCCACCGACCGCCGCCTGAAATGCGCCAGCACGGCCGAAAACGACGACGCGACGATCTGGTTCGCGCCAGTCGCGACCGCAACGGCGGGCGGGATGCCGATAAAGAAAAGCAGCGGCGTCATTAAAAAACCGCCGCCAACCCCGAACATACCCGACAGAACGCCGACAAGGCCGCCGAGGCCCAGCAGCAGGAAGGCGTTGACCGATACTTCGGCGATGGGCAGGTAGATTTGCATCATCTTTCCTAGCGTCCGGCGCGCCATCTTGGCAAGCGCCAGTGCGCCCGGCTACGCGTTTTGGATGCGTGTTAGCGCGCGGTCGCCAGCTTCCATGCGGCAAAGACGAAAAACGCGCCCAGCCCCGCCTCGATCCAGCGGCGGCCATGCGCGTAGGCCTTCCGGATCGGCGCCGAAGACAGCAGCATCGCCCATGCACCATGCGCCGCGAACGAAATCGCGAACGCGCCAATGACAAAGGCAATGACTATGGGCGCTCCGCCGCCCTGCGTCGCCCCGACCGACGCTATGGCCAGCCAGAATATCAGCGCCTTGGGGTTTGTAACCTGAAGCGCATATCCAGCCATGAACCGGCGTGGCAGGCTACGCTGCCGCACCTTTCGCGCCGCGATCGCAGGTGGGTGCACGGCCTTACGAAATGCGCCGTAGGCCAGCCACAGCAAGTATCCCGCCCCGATCAGTCGCAGCACGCCCATCGCCCACGCCGCCTGCGTCAGAATCAGGCCGACGCCCAGCAAGGTGGCAATATTGATCGTCGCGCTGCCCGCCGCGATACCAAATGCGGCAACCATCGCATCGCGCCTCCCTTCGCTTTGGGCGACGCCAAGCAGCATGGCGACCGCAGGCCCCGGCGATGCGGCGGCAAAGGCGAGGATCGCATAGGCGGCGGCAAAGCCGGGCAGGAAAGGGGGAAAATTCGGTCATCGCGGAGCCTTCCAAGGACATGCCAAGGCCTAGGTCGGCGCGCGGCCACGGTCAAGCGTGCCCAGCGCCTTGGCCAGAACCAGCGCATCGACCGGATCAGCGCCGGGTCGCACGTAGTAGCCTGCACGCTGGCCTATCTGGATGTACCCCGCTTTGGCATAAAGTGCCCGCGCGGCAACATTATCAGCCGCCACCTCCAAGAACTGGTCGAGCGCGCCGCGCTCAGCTGCCGCAGCTTCGACCCGCTGCAAAAGATCTGCTGCGATTCCCCGCCTGCGATGATCCGGGTCCGTCGCGAGCGTCAGCAACTCGGCCTCACCCGCGATCACGCGCGCCAAGGCAAACCCATGCGGACCGGCGCACAGACAGCATAGGGGCGAAGCGATCAGATCTGCGAACTCCGCCACGCTCCAGCCCCGGCCCTGCCCTGAAAACGCACGCGCGTGTAGGCGCGTAAGGGTCTCAGCCCTGCTCATCTAGCATCACTGGTGGCGCGTCGCGCGCGGGGGCGGCATCGGCTGCCTTCAGGTATAGCGGCGCTGGCGGCGCGCCCGGCACTGCCTGCGCAGCAATCCGCGCGATCTGGCAGGCCATCTGATCCGGCTCAGGCAGATAGCGCAGCGGCGCGCCTAGCGCTTGTGCCTCTGCAAGCGGAAGCATGGCCTGCACGCCGCCGGGGAGCACAACATAAACATGATCACGCGGTGCTGGCACCGAAGGCACATGCGCTGCCTCGGTGCCGCTGGATATCACCTCGAATGAGGTCACGCCGATGGAAGGGATCTCCAACGCCAACGCCAAGCCGCGCGCCGCAGACACGCCGATGCGGATACCAGTAAAGTTGCCCGGCCCTACCCCTACGCCAATTCGCGCCAAATCGCCCCAACCCGCGCCCCCCGCTGCAAGCACGTCCTCCAGCAACGGCATCAGGCGTTCGGCCTGCCCGCGCGTCATCGCCTCGCTGCGCGCTACCAATACGCGAGACCCGCACAGCAAAGCGGCCGCGCAATGCGCGGCCGATGTATCAAAGCCAAGGACCAGAACGTCAGACACCGACGGGCCGCACCTCTGTCACTTCGGGAATGTAATGACGCAAAAGGTTCTCGATCCCCATTTTCAGCGTGATGGTCGAAGAAGGGCAGCCAGCACATGCGCCCTGCATGTGTAGGTAAACCACGCCCCGGTCAAACCCGTGGAACGTGATATCACCGCCGTCCTGCGCAACGGCAGGCCGCACGCGAGTATCCAGCAATTCCTTGATCTGGTTCACGATTTCGCTGTCTTCGCCGGTATGCTCGGAATGACCCGACGGCGCAGTACCGCCGTCTTTCATCACCGGCAGTCCAGATTGGAAATGCTCCATGATCGCGCCCAAGATGGCTGGCTTGATATGATCCCACTCGACCGCTTCGGCCTTTGTCACGGTGACGAAATCATTTCCAAAGAAGACTGCCGTCACGCCATCCACCGCAAACACACGCGTGGCCAGTGGCGATGCACCTGCGTTTTCGGGCGACGGAAAATCAGCCGTGCCTGCGGGCAGGACTGTCTGGCCCGGCAGAAATTTCAAAGTCGCCGGGTTGGGCGTGGATTCGGTCTGAATGAACATGGTGCACCCCTGAATTGTCTAAATGACATATGCGCGTGACTAAAGCCCGAGTCAAGGTTTGGAACGATTCTAAACTGGCGCCGCCCATTTTTCTTGCAGAAAACATCCCCGCCGGAGGGGTATCATCTTTGTGTCATGGCAGCAGCTTTCTTGCAAAGCGTGACATTGCGGCAAATCATTTGGTGCAGGTCATTTCTGTGACTCTTTCGGGCGACCCATGCTTTTACATGTTATCCTTGCGCGAGCCGAAACACAGGTCATCGTCACGACCTGTTGTTGAATGGTTTGCAGCGATGGCAGGATCCCACTCGCGCATCTCGATAACCGAAAATAAATGAAGGGCCCAAAGCCGACGCTGATCGCATCATGGGGCGCTGCACTGCGGCTTCCTGAAACCGGACGTTGATCCAAAGCGCATCATTTGGGCGACGCAAACGGCAGGAGTGCGGAACAAAGTGTGAGTTCGCTGCAAGTGCACCAATGTCGGGTTTGGGGAAACTGTTCAAAAATGATCGTTTTGGAAAATGCCAAAGCCCTTTGGAAATTGAGCCGTCTTCGCGACACACACCTGTCGTATCGCCAACATATTTTGTCGGTATCGCGAACATCCGAGAGTGCGTAGTCGAGGTGCTAAGTGAGTGTGATTTCCGCCGCGAAGTTTTCTAACGGGCCCTCAATTGTTGTCAATTGGCATGTCACCGAGGCCTGCAATTATGGCTGCAAGTTCTGCTATTCGCATTGGACCCGCCCGGAAACATCGGAGCTTTGGCGCGATACGGAAGCGACCGCTGTTTTAATTACGGCTCTCAGAACGTTCCTGCGGCCCGACAATCCTTTGTGGCAAGACCGTTTCACCGGCCGCCCTCGCTTAAATTTCGCGGGTGGCGAGCCGACACTCTGGCAAGCGCACCTCGCCGCCGCGGTGGATCAAGCGGCCGAAGCTGGGTTCGACGTTAGCCTGATCAGTAATGGCAGCCGCCCCGATGCGCTGCGCGCTATCGCGCCGCAGCTTTGTCTGCTGGGACTAAGCATCGACTCCACGCAGCCTGAGGGTAATGCCCAGATAGGGCGAGCGGACCGCAAGGGTGCGCAGATTGCCACTGCGGATTTTGTGCGATTGGTGCGCGATCTGCGCGCCATAAATCCCGCCCTACAGGTAAAGCTCAACACTGTCGTGAACGCAATAAATGTCGAGGAAAACTTCGCGCCACTGATCAAGGAACTCGCGCCGGAACGGTGGAAGATTCTGCGTATGTTGCCGTCTTACACCGATGCGCTTGAAATTGACGGAACCGCCTTCGACCGTTTCGTCGCGCGACATCGTAGCCTCGGTCCGGAGCTTTCGATTGAGGACAATTGTCAGATGGTCCAGTCCTACCTGATGATAGACCCGCATGGCCGTTTTTACCAGAACCGCCTCGGTGGTAAAGGCTACGACTACAGTTCGCCGATTCTTGAGGTGGGGGCGGCGCAGGCCTTCACACAAATCCCTTTCGATCTCGATCGTTTCCTTGACCGCTACTAAGACCTGAGCGGCTGAGCAAAACATAAGACTATTGTTGCTGGCCATAGGCGAAGGCCGGAGCAGCTTGCCAAAAACGCTCGTTTTTGGAACAGGCTGAAACCAACTCTTTTGACGCTGCCACAAACCCCGTTCAAAACCCAAACAGTTGTTGAAGGTTTATGCCACTCTTATGAAAGCAGCCACTCGTGCATAATGCAGCATCGGCTACATTGGGCTCGAATCCGACATCTGCACCGTGGCGATCTTGACCGGCGTCGGGCGATTTTGATCGTCAAGGACGGCCCTTAGCAAACCTTTGACCAAGTCGTAGCGAACGGCCACTCCGAGCCCGAAGTGCAAAGATTCAGCTGTCGGATTTAAACCCTTGCACAGTGGCTCTCCTCTAAAGATCAACTCGCCGAAGGCGCAGCGCGTTGCTGATCACCGAGACGGACGATAGGCTCATCGCGGCTGCCGCGATCATCGGTGAGAGCAAAAGGCCCGTAACGGGGTAGAGCAATCCCGCCGCAATCGGCACGCCAAGCGTGTTATAGGCGAAGGCGAAGAACAGGTTCTGCTTGATGTTGCGCAGGGTTGCCCGCGCCAGTTTGCGCGCCCGCACAATGCCCATCAGGTCTCCGCCAAGCAAGGTGATCCCGGCGCTTTCCATCGCTACGTCGGCACCGGTGCCCATGGCGATGCCCACGTCTGCGGCGGCCAGCGCGGGCGCGTCGTTGACCCCGTCACCCGCCATGGCGATCTTGTGGCCATCACGGCGCAACTGATCGATCAGGTCCTTCTTGGCTTCGGGCAGCACGCCTGCGCGCACCTCGTCGATCCCGAGCTTGCTCGCGACCGCCTGCGCGGTGCGCTCATTGTCGCCTGTTGCCATGATGACGCGCAGCCCCTGCGCGTGGAGTTCCCTGATCGCCTGAGCGGTGCTGTCCTTGATGGGGTCGGCCACGGCCACGATGCCCGCCAACGCACCATCAACCGCGATGAACATCGCTGTCTTGCCCTCTGCGCGAAGGGTATCGGCTCTTGCTTCGGCCACGCCCGTGTCCAGTCCCATGTCCTGCATCATCGCCGTATTGCCAAGCGCGATGGCGCGTCCGCCGATTTGTCCGCGCACGCCCTTGCCAGTGACAGACTCGAACTCGGTGGCCTCTTGCCGGGCGGCCCCCGCGGTTTCGGCCCCTTCCACAATCGCTTCGGCCAAAGGATGCTCGGACCCGCGTTCCAGTGCCGCGGCCAACGACAGCAGGTCCGCCTCGGCCACATCTCCCAACGTCACCGTGTCAGTCAGCTTGGGCTTGCCCATCGTCAGGGTGCCAGTCTTGTCCACGATAAGCGTGTCAACGCCCGCCATTCGCTCCAGCGCCTCGGCGTCCTTGATCAACACACCCGCCTGGGCACCGCGTCCCGCCGCCGTGGTGATGGAAATGGGGGTCGCCAGTCCAAGCGCGCAGGGGCAGGCAATGATCAGGACAGAGACGGCTGATGCAATGGCGAAAACCAGTGCTGGTTCGGGTCCGAAGATCATCCACATAACGAAGGCAAAGATTGCGACACCTACAACCGTCGGCACGAATATGGCCGAGACCCGGTCCGCCAGCCCCTGAATTGGGGCACGTGACCGCCGAGCGTTCGATACCATGGTCACGATCTGCGCCAGCACGGTATCAGCGCCTACTTTGCCCGCCTCGATCACCAAGGAGCCGTTCTTGTTGGTCGTGGCACCGGTCACCGCGTCGTCCGGACCCTTTTCGACGGGCATCGACTCGCCGGTCAGCATGCTTTCATCCACTGACGACCGCCCCTCGATCACTGTCCCATCCACCGGGATCGCATCGCCGGGGCGCACGCGCAGACGATCACCTTCCATGATGTTTTCCAGCGGCGCGTCGTATTCATTGCCGTCCGGCAAGATACGCCGCGCGGTTTTGGGCGCGAGGTCGAGAAGCGCGCGAATTGCGTCACCCGTGCGTTCGCGCGCGCGCAGTTCCAGCACCTGACCGACAAATACCAGTGCTATGATCACCACCGCCGCTTCGAAGTATGTGCCAACGCCTTCGCCCATGCGATATTGCTCGGGAAAGAGGCCCGGCAGAAACGTCGCAAAAATCGAATAGAGATAGGCCGCCCCAACGCCAAGGCTGATCAGCGTCCACATGTTGGGCGAGCGGTTCACGACCGAATCCCAACCCCGCTTGAAGAACGGCAAAGCAGCCCAAAGTACGATTGGCGTGGCCAACACAAATTCCAGATAGCTGGCCATCTGATGCCCGATCCAGTCGCGCACCGGGATGCCAACCAGCCCGCCCATGGTCAGGAAAATCAGCGGCACCGCCGCCGCCGCCGAGATCCACATCCTCCGTGTGAAGTCAGTCAACTCCTCGCTTGGCTCGTCCGAGGGAACCATCGGTTCCAGCGCCATGCCGCAGATCGGGCAGGCTCCGGGCGCGTCACGAATGATCTCGGGGTGCATCGGGCAGGTGTACTGGACATCTGCGGGTTGCGCCTTTGGACGCTCAGCGCTTCGGCCCGTTGCATAGAACCAGGGGTCTCCTTTGAACTTGGTCTGGCATTTCTCGGAGCAGAAATAGAAGGTCTCGCCGTCAAACTCCGCGTGCCGCCCGTCAGGCTTGACCGCGACCGTCATCCCGCAGACGGGATCTTTTGCCGTCTCGGTTCCTGCCGGGATTTCGGACGCTTCGTGATGATGAACGTGCTCCATGGTGTGCGAACCTTTCTTGTTATCTTACAATTTCCCGCCTCATGCAGTTGGAAGCTTAGGTTATTTTCATTGATGGTCGGGAGAGCCGTTTTTTGGCTGCTTCCGCATCGCCACCCAGAGCAGCGGCAAACTTGTCACAAGCCCAAGGCCAAGCACCGCCCATGTCGTCCGACCAATGTCTCCGCTGATCGCCTCGGCACCGAAATGAGCAAGCAGAAAGCTTGCAGGTATGATGCCGGCCAGCGTCGCAAGCGCGAACCGCCAAGCATGAAGGCGGCTGAGTCCGGCCGCGTAGCTGATCATGTCGAAAGACACAAAAGGCATGAGGCGACTTGCAAACACCGTGACCGTTAACGCGGTCTGCGAGCCAAGAAGCCCACCATCGACCTTGTCCCCGAAAACCCGGCGCAGGACGTCGTGCCCCAAAACCCGTGCCAGACTGAAAGCAATCACCGCCCCGAGTTCGGCACCGATCACGACCTGTATCGAACCCCAAAGATGTCCGTAGGCCGCGCCGGCGGCCATCGCGATTGGTGCGCTCGGGATCGGGCTTGCCACGACCGCGACGGCCATCAGCACGACGATCACAACAGGCCCCCAAAGGCCTGCGCGCATTACCAGCATATCGAGACGCTCGGCGTCCATCAGCCCGCGCGCTTCTGTAAACACCGATGGCGCGAACTGCCACATGCCGAGCAGAGCGATCCCGAGGATCGCCAGTCCTGCGAGGATGGCAGCGCGCAGGCTCATCTCAGATCGCCTCTAAGGCCTTTGCTAATAGGTCGCGGACCTCGCCCGCGACGGCCGTCAGTTCAGCGTTATCGATAGCTTGCATTGACGCCACCGGGTCGACGGCGCTGACCTCAACACCGCCCTCAACTTCGCGCAGGATGACGTTGCAAGGCAGCATAGCGCCGACCCGCGGCTCTATCTCGATTGCCTGATGAGCCATCTTCGGGTTGCAGGCCCCGAGAATGCGATAGGCCAACATCTCGACATCGAGCTTCTTCTTCATCGTCATTTTGACATCGATCTCGGTCAGCACGCCGAAGCCGTGGTCCGTAAGGGCTTTGCGAGTGCGGGCGTCGATGTCGTTGAACGTGGCATCGTTGAACATGCGGTTGATCGTGTAGTCCACTGAATTAAAATCCTTATTTTTGGGTTGGGAAACGCTGACTTGGCGAGGTGTGCTTAGATTTGCCTTGCGCGGCCAAATCAGAGGGTACGCTCTACAATCGACGCCTGCGTATCTGCGCATCATGCTATCGTAGTTCTGCAATGCCGTCTTGATGTAGATCAGGGTAGGCGCACAGATTTGCCCATACAGTAACACACTTAATAGTCGGCCGCAGCCGATGCCATGCAAAGGGAGCTAACGGATGGAATTTAGGAATAGGGCGATTGTTCCGAGCATGGCAGGCGCACTCTGCGTCGCCGCGACGTCGGCGGTGGCGCAAGTCGGGGAAATACCGGGTCGAAACGGTTTTTACGACCATGGACATGACATGATGTGGGGCAGTGGCCAATGGGGAGGGTTTGGAATGGTCCTCGGGCCAATCTTCATGATCCTGATCGTGGTCGGGATCGTTGCCGGGATCATATATCTCCTGCGCCTGTTCGGCGCGGCCGGTCCCTCCGTAAACAGTCACACTGCGCACGATCGTGCTCTGGCGCTTCTGAAGGAACGCTATGCCAAAGGTGAGATTGACGCGACCGAGTTCACTGAACGCAAGAAGGTTCTGGTTGAATGATCTGCGACGCGTACTGCCCCTTCAGGGCGAACTAGACCGTTGCGACGAAGAGTGCGCCTAGCAAGCGGCTCTCCGATCAATCGTGAGACGCGAAAGTAGTCTTGATCGAAGTTGCAGCCGGTCGTGTTTTGATCTCCAAATGTCTAAAGTGTTCAAGGAAAAACAGAACGTAAGACACGGTAGACTTTCCTGTATGCCGTTCGGCGTGACAAATCGCCGATCGTTCAGTCCATACCAGCGGAAGAACGCTGGTCGAACTATAACCAGGCACCATACAAAAAGCAGACAT
>JAGXGX010000123.1 GCA_024636515.1 Roseovarius sp. | reverse complement strand
TGAACGATCTGGCCGAGGCCGAGGATGTCACGCAGGAGGCGCTGATGCGTCTGTGGCGGATCGCGCCTGACTGGCAGCCGGGGCGCGCTCAGGTGTCGACATGGCTTTACCAAGTGGCGGCGAATCTGTGCACCGACCGGCTGCGCAAGCGGGCCCGCCTAGTGCCGATGACGGAGGCGGACGATCCGGCCGATCCCGCCCCTGCCGCGTATGAGCAGTTGCAAGACGCCCAGCGCAGCCGCGCACTGGGCGCCGCGCTGATGGACCTGCCGGAGCGCCAGCGCCTTGCCGTGGTCCTGCGCCACATCCAAGAGTTGCCGAACCCCGAGATCGCAGACACGATGGAGATTAGCGTCGAGGCGGTTGAGAGCCTGACGGCGCGGGGCCGCGCGGCCCTATCCCGCGCACTTTCGACCAGTAAGGAGGCATTGGGATCTGACTGACGACATGACACCTGACCGCCTGCTGAATGCAGCGCTACGGGATCTGAAAACGCCCGAAATCTCCCGCACGCTGATGGCGCGCATCCTGCGGGATGCGGACGCTATGCAGGCGCTGGAGGCCGCACGCCGCACGCCGTCGGCACCGTCCGAGTTATTGATGGCACGCATCGCGCGTGATGCTGCCCGCGCGCAGGCCGCAATGCAGATGACAGAGCAGGCTGGCCGCTGGCTTGGACCGTCCGCATGGGCGGGCCTGATCGCGGCGGGTATCGCAGGGCTTGCTATCGGTCTGGCCGATCCGGGCGGCGCGGCGTCTGCCGCATGGCCCAGTGGCGACACGCTGGCGATGAACGCGCTGATCCCGGCATATGATTTTCAGTACCTTGAGGGGGAGTGAGCATCTGATGTTCAGATCTATGACACCGCGCCGAATGCGTTTGGTCTGCCTTGGCTCGCTGGCGCTGAATTTTGCGCTGATCGGGTTGATCGCCGGCGCGCTCATCACTGGGCCGGGCGGCGGCGGTGACCGCTGGCACGGTGCGCCGCTGATATCGGCCCTACCAGATGATCTGCGCGGCGGGCTGCGCGACGGCAGGCCCCCGCGCGATCCGGATGCACGCCGCGCGCGGTTTGGCGCGCTGATGGACGCGCTGCGCGCCAATCCTTTTGATGCAACGGCGCTGGCCGCACTATTGCAGGAGCAGCGGGCCAAAGGCACCGCCCGCGCCGAGCGGGTTGAGGCCGGGCTGATCGCGGCCCTCGCGCAGATGAGCCATGCCGAGCGCGCGGCCTATGCGGATCGGCTGGCGGATAATCTACACCGCCATGGAAAGCACCGATAATCCTGCGCTGAGCCAGAGTGCACAGCGCAGGGAACGGGTGTTAACCGATCTCGAAATGCAGCGGCTTGATCTGCCGAAAATAGCCCGTTTTTTGCAGTGCGTCGATCGCGGCTTGCGGCACCGGCGCGTCAACATAAAGCAGCGCGATCGCCTCGCCGCCCGCATTGCTGCGCCCCAAGGTAAAGTTGGCGATGTTTACGTCGTGCGCGCCCATCGTCGCACCTAGCGCACCGATTATTCCCGGCTCGTCTCGGTTAGTGACATAGAGCATGTGTTCGCCAATTTCGGCGTCGATATTGATGCCTTTGATCTGGATAAAACGCGGCTTACCATCCGAGAAGATCGTCCCGCCCATTGAGCGTTCGCGTTTATCCGTTACCACAGTCAGCTTGATATACCCCTCGAACGCGCCGGATTTGTCTTGATGCGTTGTGCTGATCTTGATCCCGCGCTCCTTGGCGACCACAGGGGCACTGACCATGTTCACCTCTGGATTAACCGTCTTCATGATGCCCGCGACCGTGGCCGAAGTTAGCGCGGCGAGGTTCATCTGGCTGGCCGCACCGTCATAGAGGATGTTGATCGCCTTGATCGGCTCGTCCGTCATCTGGCCGATGAACGCGCCTAAATGTCCGGCCAGCTTGATCCACGGGCCCATCACCTTTGCCTCTTCGGCGGTGACCGACGGCATGTTGAGCGCGTTCGATACCGCTCCGGTCAGCAGGTAGTCCGACATTTGTTCGGCCACTTGCAGCGCGACATTTTCCTGCGCCTCCGTTGTTGCCGCACCCAGATGGGGCGTGCAGACCACATTGGGTAGCCCGAAAAGAGGGTTCTCAGTGGCCGGCTCATTGGCAAAGACGTCGAACGCGGCGCCGGCGATGTGCCCCGATTTCAGCAGATCGGCTACTGCCTCCTCATCCACCAGACCGCCGCGGGCGCAGTTGATAATGCGCACGCCTTTCTTGGTTTTTTCAAGGTTCTCACGGCTGAGGATATTGCGAGTCTGATCGGTCAGCGGCACATGCAGCGTGATGAAATCGGCCCGCGCCAGCAGGTCGTCCAGCTCGACCTTTTCGACGCCCATCTTGTCGGCCTTCTCTTGGCCCAAGAATGGATCATACGCGATTACCTTCATCTTGAGGCCCCGCGCGCGGTCACAAACGATGCCGCCGATATTACCCGCGCCGATCACGCCCAGCGTCTTGGCCGTCAGCTCAGTCCCCATAAAGCGGGATTTTTCCCACTTGCCTGCATGGGTCGAGGCGCTTGCCTCGGGGATCTGGCGGGCGACGGCGAACATCATTGCGATGGCGTGTTCAGCAGTCGTGATCATATTGCCGAAAGGCGTGTTCATCACGATCACGCCCTTTTTCGAGGCTGCGACCTTGTCGATGTTGTCGGTGCCGATGCCAGCGCGCGCGATGACCTTCAACTTGTGCGCGTTCTCGAGAATTTTCTCGGTAACCTTGGTGGCCGAGCGGATGGCGAGGCCGTCATAATCACCGATGATTTCGGCGAGGCGATCCTTGTCTTTGCCAACGTCGGGCTGGAAATCCACATCAATGCCACGATCGCGAAAGATCTGGACGGCGGTTTCAGACAGCTTGTCCGATACGAGTACTTTGGGAGCCATTTTCAGCGTCCTTATGAAATATGAGGGAGGTGGCGGGCCTGCGCGGCCCACCAGAAATTATGCGGACTGCGCGGCCAGCTCGGCGTGATAGGCCCACTCGATCCATGGCATCAGCGCTTGAATATCGGACGTCTCGACGGTGCCGCCGCACCAGATGCGCAGGCCGGGGGGCGCGTCGCGATAGGCGCCGATGTCATAGGCGACGCCCTCGGTCTCCAGCCGTTTGGCGACCGCCTTGGCAAATGCTGCGCCGTCCGTGATCTGCGGATCGGTGAACCGCAGGCAAACCGACGTGTTGGAGCGCGTTGCGCGATTTGCTGCGAGGTTTGCGATCCATGCGTTTTCAGCGCAGAAATCCGCGATAGTGTCTGCATTTGCATCGGCGCGGTCGATAAGGCCGGGCAAACCGCCGACGGACTGTGCCCAATCCAGCGCCAAGAGGTAATCCTCGGCCGCCAGCATTGAGGGGGTATTGATCGTCTCGCCTTTAAAAATGCCCTCGATCAGCTTGCCACCCTTAGTCAGGCGAAAAATCTTGGGCAGGGGCCATGGGGGCGTGTAGCTCTCCAGCCGTTCCACCGCGCGGGGCGATAGCACGATCATGCCATGCGCGGCCTCACCGCCCAGTACCTTTTGCCAGCTGAAGGTGGTGACATCCAGCTTGTCCCACGGCAGATCCTGCGCAAACGCGGCCGATGTGGCGTCGCAAATGGTCAGACCCTCGCGGGTGCCGCTGATCCAGTCGCCGTTTGGCACGCGCACGCCAGACGTCGTGCCATTCCAAGTGAAAACGACGTCGTTATCCGTATCGACGCCGTCCAGATCGACGATCTCTCCATAGTCGGCGGTCTTGACCTCGGCGTCCAGTTTCAGCTGTTTGACTACGTCGGTGACCCAGCCTGCGCCAAAGCTCTCCCATGCTAGCATTTCGACCTTGCGCTGGCCAAGTAGCGACCACATCGCCATTTCGACTGCGCCAGTATCGGAGGCGGGCACGATGCCGATGCGGTAGTCCTCAGGTACGCCCAGAACAGCGCGGGTGCCGTCGATCGCGGCCTGAAGCCGTTCCTTGCCCACAGCCGCGCGATGGCTGCGACCTAGGGGCGCGCCAGACAGTTTTTCCAGAGAAAATGCGGGGGGTTTGGCACAGGGGCCGGAGGAGAAGCGCGGATTTTGTGGCCGCACATCAGGTTGGCGCGCAGCGCTGCGCACGGGGTCGTTCATAGCCATTTATGCTATCCTTCCAGATAAGCGCCCTTCGTTGGGGAAGGGTGTCCCGCTGCAATAGCTAGGCCCCTGCGCGCCCTTTCGCAAGCAGGTAAATGACGCTATAGCGGCGCTTCGCGAATTTTTTACGACGGTTTTATCCATAGCCCTAAGGTTTCGCTCATGTTTATCGCCACCCTCATCGCGGCCCCCGGCGGGCTGGAGCCTAGCCTGACGGAGAACCTGCGCAACGCGTGGGGCGGCGGCGATATCCAGTGGCTCAGCCCCGATGAGGCGGCGGAATTCACGCTGGCCGAGGTGCCGGGCAACCTGTGGGACGTATGGGCCGATCTACAGGCGCTGCGCGTTGATCTGGCAGTGCAGCCGCAGGCAGGTCGGCGCAAGGCGATGTTGCTGGCCGATATGGACAGCACCATGATTGCGCAGGAGTGCATCGACGAGTTGGCCGAAGTGGCAGGCGCCGGGGGCGCGGTGCGCGAGATTACCGCTCGCGCAATGAACGGTGAGCTGGATTTCGAGGCCGCGCTGCTGGAGCGTATGGCGCTGCTAAAGGGTCTGCCCGAGGCAGTGATCGCGGACGTTTTGAGCGAGCGGATTACGCTCGCGCCGGGCGGCGCGGCGCTGGTGGCCACGATGCGCAGCAACGGCGCGCATACGGCGCTGGTATCCGGGGGCTTCACTGCGTTTACCGGCCCAGTTGCGGCAGCGCTAGGCTTTGACGAGGATCGCGCGAACGTGCTGCTTATCGAGGCCGGCGCGCTGACCGGAGACGTTGCGCGGCCCATCTTGGGGCGGCAGGCCAAGATCGACGCGCTGGAGGAGATCACAGCGCGGCTGGGCCTGAGTGCCGCCGATGTCATGGCGGTCGGCGACGGCGCCAACGATCTGGGGATGCTGGGCCGCGCCGGGGCTGGCGTCGCGCTGCATGCCAAGCCAAGCGTGGCGGCAGAATGCGATCTGAGGATTAATCACGGCGATCTAACCGCGCTACTGTTTTTGCAGGGTTATGCGCGGACGGAGTTCGTAGATGGATGACAGAAGCGGCTTTGGCGCGTACAATTGCCTTAGCCTGCGGGCCGCAGATCCATGGCCGCAAGGGTATCAACCTCAAGGGAGTATGACCCATGTCCAGCAAATTCATGTTCGTCTTTCACGGCGGCGGCAAGCCCGAGACGCCTGAGGATTGCGAAAGGGTCATGGCCGCATGGACCGCATGGATGGCGGGCATTGGCGATGCGATGGTCGATGGGGGCAACCCCGTGGGCATGTCCAAAACAGTCAGCGAGGGCGGCGTGACGGACAATGGCGGCGCCAATCCAGTGTCGGGCTATTCCATCGTCCGCGCAGATAGCATCGACGCGGCCTGCGAATTCGCGAAAGGCTGCCCCATTCTGGAGGGTGGCAAAGGCACGGTCGAAGTGGCGGAGATCATCCAGATGTGATGTGGCAGATCGGCCCCGGCGGGACGTTTTAAGCCAGCAGACCCGCCGCGGGTTTGATCATTCCCGTTTCGATCCCGCGCCAGTTGCGCACGGTCTTGTTCATGAACATCTGCGCCGACGGGTGATCTGCGTCCAACGCGCCGAGCCGCGCCAGCAGCGCGGCGATAGTGCATTCAGCCCCCCGCGTGCCGCCATCCGCGACCTTTAGCGCGATACCCAAGCCGCGCTCTGGTAGAATCGCGATGAAAAATCCCTCCGCCCCTGTTTTTAGCGCGACCGGCTCTTTGCATGCGCGCATCAGCAGGGTGCAGGCGCGCCCCTCACCGGCTACCAGATCGGGGTGCACGATCATCGCATCCCGAAGGCGCGCGGCGGCGCTGTCGCGCAGGCTACCGCCCTCGCGGGCAGTTGCAAAAAACGCCATCGCGCGGGCCATACCGTGCAGCGATGTCAGGAAATTTGGCGCGGAGCAGCCGTCGATGCCATAGCCGGGGCTGGTCTCGCCCGTCACCTCCTCGAACGCGGCGAGGCAGGCGCGCTGCACCGGGTGATCGACTTCGACATATTCCGGCCCCGCGCCCAAGTGCTGCGCCAGCGTTAGAAACCCGGCATGTTTGCCCGAGCAGTTGTTGTGCAGCTGGCACGGCCCCTCATGCGCGCGGATCAGCCCATACGCGGCCTCCTTGTCGTCGGGCATGTGGCTGCCGCAACGAAAATCAGACTCGCCCAGCCCAAGGCCCGCCACCCATGCCGCCACCCGTTCGGTGTGGATCGCCGCGCCGTTATGCGACGCGCAGGCCAACGCCAGCTGCTCTGGTACGAGGCCTGCGGCATCCGCTGCGCCACTCTCGATCAGGGGCAGGGCCTGTAGCATCTTGGATGATGAGCGCGGATAAATCTGCACGTGAGGATCGCCCCACGCCTCAACGATCTGCCCGCCGGGCCCGCAGATGACAGCGTGGCCCAGATGCACGCTTTCGGCGATCGGGCCGCGCCAGATTTCGGTCAGCAGGACGGGGGCAGCGAAGGGCTTGGACAAAATTCTGGCTCCTGAGAAAGGCGATGTGCGAGTTTCCGCCAATTCAATCTTTCGTTTCTGGCGCGTTCTAGGCTAGTATTGCACTGTCGAGAAGAACACTGCGATTGCCAAGTGAAAATCCCTGTGAAAAGTGGGTGGCTGGCAAGAGTATTCCAATTGAGGCTCAAGGACGGCTTGGAGGCTGCACAAGAATGGCATTACACGTGACGCGCGGCGCACTGGGCGCAGCAATTACCGCAATTTCGATGATCGGGTCCGGCGCGGCCCTCGCACAGACGGCAAGCACTAATCAGGTCGCCGCCAAAACCGCATGGAGCGTTTTTACCGAAAAAACACCGCGCGAATGTTGGACGGTGTCGGCACCGACCGAAACGATCAACAGCAAGGGCGGCAAGGTCGTGGCCGTGCGCCGGGGCGAGATCCTGTTTATGACCTTCTTCCGCCCTGATGCGGGCGTGCGCGGGCAGGTGGCATTCACCGGCGGCTATCCGTTTGCAGAAGGATCGACTGTCGGCCTTCAGATCGGGACCGATACGTTCGACCTTTACACCGAAAAAGAATGGGCATGGCCCGCCAGCGCGGACGACGACGCGAAAATCATTGCAGCGCTCAAGCGCGGCTCTGATGCGGTGCTAACGGCGCGTTCGTCGCGCGGAACGCAGACCAAGGATTCGTTTTCGCTGATCGGCTACACTGCCGCGATGGACGAGGCAGCGAAGCGCTGCCAGTAACGTTCACAAGTTTGGCATGATTTAGGAGCGGTCCCCAAAGGGCCGCTCTTATTCGTTGGTGCAAGGCGCCTTTGCCCGGCTTGTATGATGCAGCCCCCTTTGGCATTGCGCAACAAATCCTATATAGGGCTGTATCCTACCCTTGAGAGGCCCGCCCAGATGACTCGCACTGCCCCGATCACCCAAGACGTCATGACCATCCCGCGCAAGGCGGAAGGCGGCAAGCCGAACCTGATCGGCCTGACCCGCGATGCGCTGCGCCAGACGCTGATCGACAATGGCACGCCTGAAAAACAGGCAAAGATGCGGGCCGGCCAAATCTGGCAATGGATTTATCAGTGGGGCATCCGCGATTTTGCGGACATGACCAACCTCGCGAAAGCCTACCGCGTTGAGCTGGAAGAGAAGTTCACGCTGCACACCCCCGAGGTCGTCAGCCGCCAGGTCAGCACCGATGGCACCCGCAAGTATCTGGTGCGCATTGCCGGCGGCCATGAGGTCGAGGTCGTCTATATCCCCGAAGAGGGGCGCGGCACGCTGTGCATATCCTCTCAGGTCGGCTGCACGCTGACATGCTCGTTCTGCCACACGGGCACCCAGAAACTGGTCCGCAACCTGACAGCGGGCGAAATCGTCGGCCAGATCATGGTCGCACGAGACGATCTGGACGAGTGGCCAGAGCAGGGCGCGCCAAAGGATGAGACGCGCCTTCTGAGCAATATCGTGCTGATGGGTATGGGCGAGCCGCTCTATAATTTCGAGAACGTTCGCGACGCAATGAAGATCGCGATGGACCCCGAGGGCATCCAACTTAGCCGTCGCCGCATCACGCTGTCGACGTCAGGCGTCGTGCCCGAAATCCACCGCACAGCGGCCGAGATCGGTTGCATGCTGGCTGTCAGCTTTCACGCGACGACGGACGAGGTGCGCGATGGCCTCGTCCCGATCAACAAAAAATGGAACATTGAGGCGTTGCTGGATGCACTGCGCGCCTATCCCAAGGTCAGCAACTCCGAGCGGATCACGTTCGAATATGTCATGCTGGACGGCATCAACGACACGGACGAAGACGCGCGCCGTCTGGTGAAACTGATCGAAGGTATTCCGGCCAAGATCAACCTGATCCCGTTCAACGAATGGCCGGGCGCGCCCTACAAGCGGTCGTCGAACAACCGGATCCGCGCCTTTGCCGACATCATCTATAAGGCCGGCTACGCTAGCCCGATCCGCAAGCCTCGCGGCGAGGATATCATGGCCGCCTGCGGCCAGCTGAAATCCGCGACCGAGCGCGCGCGCAAATCACGCCGCGAAGTCGAGGCGGATGCAGGTTTGACCTGATCCTAGCCCGGAGATCCCGGTTAGGGTATGAAACGCCGAACTGCTGCCACCTTAGCAAATCATCCGCTACTCATATGCTTTAGCGGCCGCAGCCACTGCTGGGTGGCTTGCCTCATTTTTAGTCAAACCGACCGCGCCCCAGCCCCAATCCGTTCAGATTGTTGCCGTAATGTGGGGTTATCCAGTGATTATAAATTTATTATCACAAGGTATAAAACAATGAGCAACGACATTCAGGATATTCTAACCCTCATCACCCGCGAGCGCGGCTTGGCCGTGTCTGATCGCGAGTGGCAGCATCGCCTGCGTGGGTACGGCTATGCGATCCGCGACACTGACGAGGGCCGCGTGATCACGTCGCTGCTGCGCAATGCGCCGCTTTGCGCCATTCCGGCAGACTTGGCAGCATAATCAGCACGGCACCTGCGCGGCGTCCCATTCGTCGATGATCCGCACCGCGTCTGCAGCCGTTTCGACAAATTGGAACAGGTCCAGATCCTCGGCGCTAATGGTGCCGGCATCTGCCAGCGCCTCCCAGTTGATGATTTTGCGCCAGAATTCCTCTCCGAACAGCAAGAAGGGCATGCGTTTCATCCGGTCGGTCTGGATCAGCGTCAGCGCCTCAAACGTCTCGTCCAGCGTGCCAAAGCCGCCGGGAAAGACGCAGACCGCACGCGCGCGCATCAAGAAATGCATCTTGCGGATCGCGAAATAGTGAAAGTTGAAACACAGGCCGGGCGTGACATACTCGTTCGGCGCCTGTTCGTGCGGCAGCACGATGTTCAGGCCGATGGATGCGCCGCCGGCATCGGCTGCGCCGCGGTTTCCCGCCTCCATCACACCCGGACCCCCGCCAGTGGCGATGACATAATCGCGCCCATAGGACGCCATTGATTTCAAGGTCATAAGGCGGGCGAATTCGCGTGCCTCGTCATAGTATTTCGACAGATGCGCCAGCGTCTCGGTGCGCGCCTCGTCCTTTTTCGCGGGCTCAGGGATGCGCGCGCCGCCGAACATCACCACGGTGCTGCTAATACCGCGCTCATCCAGGATCAGCCCGGGTTTGAGCAGCTCCAGCTGCAACCGAATTGGACGCAGATCCTCGCGCAGCATAAAATCGGTATCAGCAAAGGCGAGACGGTAGGCCGGCGCGCGTGTCTGGGGCGTATCGGGCACCTGCTCGGCGGTGCTGCTGTCTGTACCCGCATCGCGGAACTGGCTGGTGCGGTCATCGGTCATGTATGTCATCCTTGGGGCTGGCATGCGATTTTTGCCATCAGTATCGCCTCAAGCAGGGCTTGACCAGCGGCGCGGGGGCGGCGTGCGCATTGCGCAGATGCACGCGCCTGCCTATACGATGTTTCGAGAAATATGCATGATCAAGGAGCGCCCCATGTCCAACGCCCAGCTAGAGACCGCGATCGAGGCCGCCTGGGAGGCGCGCGATACCATCAGCCCGGCCACGGGCGGCGAAACGCGCGAGGCGATCGAGGCGACGCTGGACGCGCTGGACAGCGGCACCCTTCGCGTGGCCCAGCCGCGCGAGAATGGCGCATGGCACGTCAACCAGTGGGCCAAAAAGGCCGTGCTGCTAGGATTTCGCATCAAGGATATGGAGGCGCAGCCGGGCGGCCCGCAGGGCGGCGGCTGGTGGGACAAGGTCGACAGCAAATTCAAGGGCTGGGGCGACGCCGAATGGACCGGCGCAGGCTTTCGCGCCGTGCCCAGCTGCATCGTTCGCAAGAGCGCGTATATCGCGCCCGGTGTTATCCTGATGCCGTCCTTCGTCAATCTGGGCGCGTATGTGGATAGCGGCACGATGGTCGATACATGGGCCACCGTGGGTAGCTGCGCGCAGATC
>JAGXGX010000001.1 GCA_024636515.1 Roseovarius sp. | reverse complement strand
GCAGATGTATTGATCATTCTCTGCATCCCAGTCGAAATCTGTGCGTGTCCAAGTGCCATCGGGGCGTCCGGCCTTGTCCCCTCTCGGCAGATTGCTTCGCAATCGCCTGCCGGGCAATGGATCACCGGGATGTAAGGATCGATCTTGCGATCTACGAGCCAGCCAAGCATTGGGCCTGAGCCATATGCGGTGTCGGCGATCATCCAGTCAGGGACCAAGCCGAACTTGTCTTTCACCCGAGTCAGCATGGTTTTTGTCGATCCAACCTCGGCTTGCCGGATGGATCGAGTGGGTTCCACGTCCAAGATAACACCGTGATCCGTGTCGACCAGGCAATTGTCGGAATAGCTAAAGAAAGCAGGCCCTTTTCGCGCCGCTGTCCACTGGCTGGCCGGGTCAGAAAGCGAGGTAAACTTGGGCTGGACCTCGCTGGCGGCACCAAAGGCGGCCTCGTCCAGCGTGTCGAGATACTCGCGCACCGCGCGGGGCGCGTCGGTCGAATTGATCGTCGATGCATCCCAGTCTTCCTTCGGCGTCGCGTTCTGCTTGTTCGCATCCGCCTCGATCAGGCTGGCGTCGACCGCCATGCGCTGGCCGCTGACCAAGCCTTCGGCGATGCACCGGGCGACGGTCGTTTCGAACAGATGCCGCAGCAGTTCGCTATCGCGAAAACGACCGTGCCGGTTCTTGGAAAATGTCGAGTGATCCGGGACCCGATCACTCAAGTCGAGGCGGCAGAACCACCGGTAAGCAAGGTTCAGGTGCACCTCTTCGCAGAGCCGTCGCTCAGACCGGATGCCGAAGCAATAACCGACCAACAGCATACGGATCAGCAGTTCGGGATCGACGGATGGCCGCCCGGTGTGGCTGTAGAACTCCGCGAGGTAGGCACGGATTTCGGTCAAATCAACAAAACGGTCGATGGAGCGCAGCAGGTGGTCCTGCGGGACGTGATCCTCAATTGAGAACTCGTAAAACAGTGCCCCTTGCGCCTCTTGTTTCGGTCCCGACATCCCAGTTCCCCCCCACAGAATAAGGAGAATTGAATCAGCGACTGGCGCTCAAATCAACAAGAGTTTTTCAACATGGCGTAATCATCATCCCATCTTTTGAAACCGCGGTAAGGTTAGGATCTTACGTCATTTTGAGGAGCTGAGAGATGGAATATTTTGCAGGATTGGATGTCTCGATGGAAGAGACACACATATGCGTTTTGGATCGCGAAGGCGTTTTGATCCGGGAAGGAAAGACTGCCACGTCCCCAAAGGCAATCAGCGATTTTCTCGCCGTTGGGCCGGAGTGCAAAGGGGTTGTATCTGAGACTGGCAGGATGGCCCCGATGCTCTATCACGGCCTTGTTGAACTCGGCATTTCTGTTCAGTGCATTGAGAGCAGGCAGGCCTATCAGGCTTTAAAGTCCTTGGCGGGGCACAAGACAGATCGCAATGACGCACGTGGCTTGGCACATCTGGCGCGGACCGGGTTCTATAAACCGACACATGTCAAATCGCTGTCTGCGCATGCCGTCCGCTCGCTCATTGCGGCACGCAAGAAGCTGGTTGGGCAGCGTGTCACTATCGACAATCAAATCCGCGGGTTGGTTGTCGTATTTGGGGTGCGCCTACCACGTGCCTTGTCGCCAGCATTCAAAGACGCAGCCTTGGCCGTGAGTAACGGTGTGCCCGGCCTCCATGCCGCACTTTGTGGGTTGTTTGCAGCACGCGAAGCCATTCTGACGGCCGTGGCTGCGATTGATGGTGATATCAAGAAGATGACCCGTAGATCCAAAGTCTGTCAGCGCCTGATGACAGTACCTGGCGTCGGTCCGATCACGGCACTGGCCTTTGCCGCAGCAATTGATGATCCGCATCGGTTTAAGAAATCACGCGATGTGGGGGCCTATCTCGGGCTGGTGCCACAACGACATCAATCTGGCGAGATCGACTACACTGGGAGCATCTCGAAACGAGGTGATGTCAAAGTTCGGACGCTCCTTTACGAGGCAGCAAATGTCATGCTGACCAGATATGCCGCGCCGCTCAAGCTGAAATCATGGGCGCTGGCAATCGCTGCCCGGTCTACGATGCGAAAGGCGCGCGTGGCTTTGGCCAGACGTCTCGCAATCATTCTTCATGCCATCATGCGAGACCAAACCAACTTCAAAGCGGCCTGAAATTGCAAAGTTCAACGCGAGGATTCCAAACACCAGTTCCCAGCGGGAACGATGCCCGAGGGAGGGCGTAGGACACGGCGTGTATTCTGTAGCAGCGGCTTCGGCCAGATTGCGGTTTCAACCTTGCCGACCTACCTCCAGCCAACCCCATCCTGAGCCCTGGAGATCGAAGAGAACAAAGGCAACCTCAGACATCGATAGCAATTGGAAAAGCGCATTGACAGATTAGAGAACAGAATAGGCCGAGAGCTGCCGTTTATGCGTCTGGAAACCTTGCGTCGCCACTACGTGACATCCTCTACGCGGCTAAGCGGCCAACTTGATTCTTTGCGGCAAAGTTTCGTCGAATGCCTCTCGTAACATACCGCCAGAATCTTCTACTGCGCGACGGAGTTTCCAAGGCCTTCCCGCAATTGCATGCTCAATGATACGTTCCAGCTTTCTTTTCTTGTGCAGCCGAAAAGTAAGCCTGTGATCCATATCTGGGAAAACAAAGTGCTTAGCCATAGGGTCTCTCGGGAAACGATCGAGATGGATCCTCTCGTCAGGACTCCCGCCGTGGAAAATCCTAATATCAGTCTTATCGGCATGCAGACCCTTGATCTCTTCGAATGGCCAGTCCTTTATCTGCTTTCGGAAGAAACTCCAGCGTTTCTCTTCGGGTATGCGCTTTGGATGAACAGAGAATTGCGGCACAAAGGCGATCGCTGTGTCGATCCGTGTAAGCCCTACCAAGTGCAAAGCCATCGTGGCACCCATCGAGTTACCAAGTGCAACAATTCGGGTGGCATTTACCTGATCAGCAGTCTCTTCGACCGCAGCAACTAATTGCCGAGCGAGTCCCGGAGCGTTCATCCAGCTTCTCGACGCATCCGAAACAAACAGAACGTGGTTCTGCCTTTCCTGTGAAGCCATCTTGAAGAATTCTATAGGTGGATGCTCCCAACGCTTCGTCCCAACACCTGAGAGGCTGATGACGAGCGTGTTGCTTTGACCTGGCAGGTAGGAAAGCGCGAGTGGCGGTTCAGCCGCGACGTCCCGCAAAGCGGGGAAAGTAGAAGCGACGCCGGTTCCCATTATTCTGCACCGCCCGTTGTGTCTCCCGGATAATCCGCACCCCAGAAAGTCTTGCTGCGAGTTTGCCTTTTCGCAATTAACTCGGGCCGCTGGGGCGTAATGCTGCCCAGTATCGAAAGCGCCCCCATTGGCAGTGTAATGGTTGGGGCAGAGCCCAAAGCTAAGAAGTCTCCCAAATTTCGTAATCGCATCGACATATGAAGATCCTGTTAAGATATGCGCATGGCCGCAAATTAACTTGACGCAATAGCGTGGCAAATTTTGAGCAGAATCTGGGCGTTTCCTTGAATAGGCGTTTTGGTCTGCGGACTTGGGAGCCTTCAACCATTAAATCGAAATTAAAACAGCGCTGTAGGGTCGCCTCAACACGACGTGCCTGCTGCGTACATTGTGGCAGCTTAGGGCTATAACTAACTGACGGCATCTCCAGCACCTTGAGCGGCAAGGACCGTCGCGTTGGGTGCATTAAGAGGTGCAATAAGTCAGAGCAATTCGTGCTCAACTTACTGATAAAATTTAATAATGCTGGTTGGCGGAGGAGGTGTCCGCGGAGCCAAGCCCGGTGCAACGCATCCAAACTATCGGCACGGCGAGCGCAGCAGTGAAGCGGCAGCTTTGTGTGCACTGTTGACCCGGCTGGTGCGAGCCATGTAAATCGTTTCCGACCTGATTTTTTGCTACATAAGAAGGTTTGGCATCAGGTGTCTTTTATAAAAATCGGTTACATCGCCAGCACGCCCGAATGAACTTGATGCAGCCGCTCATCACTGAAATTAAACTCATCCATATCAGGGATGAGGCGAACCGTTTCGCAGATATCAACAAATTTCATGTGCCAGTCGTGAAATTTACGGTTATCAATCTGGCTTACGCCAAATGGAACGACATCGGTATGTCGCGTGTCTTCGCAAATCCTGAGAAATAGTTCGATCAACGGGTCCCATGAGCCTTCAAGGGTCTGCATGAAGTAGAAGCCGTCAAAAAGCAAAATGCCAGTCATGCCCAGCTTGCGATTGCTCTCTGCAGACTGAGATACGAGTTTAGGAATTTCGCATTCTGGACTCTTGATCCTTGCTGTGCTCCGATACGATAGTGTTAGCATTTGTAGAGTCTCCAACTTTCGATCTTTCCTAGGGTGAAAGTGCCGGATTCAGCTCAGAAGCACTGCGAAAAAACCAATGGTTATCAAAGCAGATACGACGCCAGATGCAATCTCTTTGAATATGATGTGACGTCAATCTACCTGGGGGCGCTTCTGACATTCGCCTGCCCCCGCCGCATTCAAGTCTGGAGAATTGGATCTTTGACCTGTATTTGCTCCACTAGCCGTAGCCAAGCTGGCGAGCTTCTGGGGTGTTTACAAAGCAACCGCCGTACCAGCCGTGGACCGGCGAAGTCAGTCAAATTTGTGCGCGGGCAATTTGGAGAAAAAAGTTGTGTCCAGCAAAAGCCGCTACCATCCGAAAAAGAATGTGGGAATTTTTGTGGGAAGCATAATTGAACCGCCCCTCTAACCATATGAAAATACAGAGAAATACAGGGAAGTGTGGCGGAGGAGGTGGGATTCGAACCCACGGAGGACTTACACCCTCGTCGGTTTTCAAGACCGGTGCATTCGACCACTCTGCCACTCCTCCGACGGAGTGTGTTTAGGCGGCCTCGGGCGATTCTGAAAGTGCCTCATTCGCAATTTTTTGCGCGGCGGGTTTTTCTGCTCTGCAGGGGAAATCCGCCGAATTGGCACTGGGCGCTTTTCTTGGCGCGATGCGGCGGATAGAGTGCGCGCACGCGGCACAGACTGCGATGGCAGGCGAAATGCGGCCGATCCGGCTTGGCGCTTAGGCGGCAAGCGCGGGTCTGGCGAACAGGCGAGGGGCTAAGCATGGGTTTTTTGATGGACGGTGGCGCACAAGTGCGGCGCAGGACGGTACGCAGGAATTCACTCACGACGGTATTGGGCACCGCCGCTATTTTGGCGTTGGCGGGATGCGAGGGCATGGAAGGCGGCGGCATTTTCAAGGCCAAGTCCGATGATGCCTCGGTATCGGGCGATGCATCGTCGGTCCGGCTTGTTGAACGCGACGTCGAGACGCCAAGCGTCTTTCAGGTCACCGACAAGGGCCTGTGGGACGGGCGCCCGTCGTTGGGCGGCGTGTGGGTCGCACATCCGGATGTCACGGATCCCGAACGGGTCATCATCCGCAATACTTCCAATTCTAAATTTGTTATCGGTGCGCTCTTTCGCCGCGAGCGGGCCACGCCCGGACCCGCATTTCAGGTATCGTCCGATGCGGCTGCCGCGCTGGGGATGCTGGCAGGAGCGCCTGCGCAATTGAACGTGACGGCCCTGCGCCGCGAAGAGACGCCTGTTGTTGCGACCGGCGACGATGCAGAGA
This sequence comes from Roseovarius sp., assembly GCA_024636515.1. Taxonomy (GTDB): domain Bacteria; phylum Pseudomonadota; class Alphaproteobacteria; order Rhodobacterales; family Rhodobacteraceae; genus Roseovarius. The sequence continues at coordinate 5,860 of JAGXGX010000001.1, read as the reverse complement.
CGCTGACGCCCGGTGCGATCGAGACAAGCAGCCTTGACCCGGTCGAGGGAGCCGCCGCTGCCGCCATTGAGGCCGCAGACGCTACGCGTCCGTCGGCGACAGGTACGCCGCAGCCCGAAAAGGTCGTGGCTGCCGCACCAGCGCCGAAAACATCATCGTTGGACCAGCCTTACCTGCAGATCGGTATCTTTTCGGTCGAGCAGAACGCCAATGATACCGCGACCGCGATGCGCCAGGCTGGCATGGTTCCCAGCGTCCTTAAGGAAGGTAGTCAAGGCAAAACCTTCTGGCGTGTCATTGTCGGTCCCGCAGGTTCTGCGGACGAGAGGGCGACGCTGCTGAAGAAGATCAAGGGTGTCGGATTTGACGATGCTTATGCCGTAAGAAACTAAGATCGGCCCCGCCTGACAGGGGGGCCGACCTGACCAAACTAGACCGACCATAACAGACGGAGCGCGACGCAAAGCTATGCCCACAGTCCGCAAATTCACTCATTTCAGGGCCGCTTGCGCGGTACTTGTTATGGCAAGCCTCGCGCTGCCTGCTGCCGCATTTGAAACGGCGGCTAAGGCGGCGTATGTCGTCGATTCAGGGACCGGAACGGTTCTGCTTAGCAAAAATGCCGATCAGCCGCTGCCGCCCGCCTCCATGTCGAAGCTGATGACGCTCTATGTCGCGTTCGAGGCGATCCGCGACGGGCGACTGTCACTGGACGAAAAGCTGCCTGTGTCACGCCACGCGATGAGCTATGGCGGCTCGACCATGTTCCTTGACACGACAGACAGGGTATCAGTCGAGGACCTTTTGCGCGGCATTATTGTCTTGTCAGGCAATGACGCCTGCGCCGTCATCGCCGAGGCACTCAGCCCCGATGGGACCGAGGCCGGCTTCGCACGGTTTATGACGACGCGTGCACAGCAGATGGGCATGACCAACTCTACCTTTGCCAATTCCAATGGGTGGCCTGCGGAAAATCACCGGATGAGTATGCGCGATCTGGCGCTGCTATCGCGCCATATAATTAACGATTTCCCGCAGTTCTATCCAATGTTTGCCGAAACTGAATTCGCCTTTGATGGCCGCGCACCGCAGAATACGCAAAACCGCAATCCGCTCCTTAGCCTTGGTATAGGCGCGGATGGGCTGAAAACCGGGCACACTCAGGCGGCGGGCTATGGCCTTGTTGGATCGGCCAAGCAGGGCGACAGACGCGTTGTGTTTGTCCTGTCGGGTCTACCTACAGCGCAGACGCGGGCCGAGGAGTCGGAGGCGATCGTCAACTGGGCCTTTCGCCAATTTGCCGAAAATACGCTGATAACTGCCGGGACCGACGTGGCGCAGGCCGAGGTCTGGATGGGCGATGTGCCCACTGTCGGCCTTGTCACGGACGCCGATTTGACCATGCTGCTGCCCGTGTTGGGCAGCGATCGCATCAAGGCTGAAGTTATCTATACCGGCCCGCTTCAAGCGCCCATCGCGGCGGGCACGAAGGTGGCCGAACTGGTTGTCGCCCCAGAAGGGATGCCCGAGACCCGCGTGCCGCTGCTGGCAGGGGCAGACGTGGCGCGGGGCGGGTTTGTCACGAGGCTTCAAACTGTGTCGAGCCTATTGCTCAAGCGGTTGCAACAGGGGCCTGAGGGCGCGCTGTGAGCGCTGGCCTCTTTGTCAGCTTTGAGGGCATCGACGGGTCGGGCAAGTCCACGCAGGCGCGGATGCTACACGCCCATCTGCAATCGATCGGCCATGATGCGGTTCTGACGCGCGAGCCGGGCGGTAGCCCGGGCGCCGAAGAAATACGCGCGCTGGTGCTGAATGGCGCCCCTGATCGCTGGTCGCCCGAGACGGAAATGCTGCTCTTTACCGCAGCGCGCCGCGACCATCTGGAGCGTACGGTGCGCCCTGCACTGGCCGCCGGCCGCACAGTGATCTGCGACCGCTTTGTCGATAGCACACGTATGTATCAAGGGCTGAGGGGCGGCGATCTGCGACAACGCGTCGATGCATTGCACGATCTGATGATCGGGCAGGAGCCTGACCTGACCATCCTGATCGACATGGACGCCGGTGCGGGGCTGGCCCGCGCAGTGGCGCGTGTGGCCGCAGCAGGCGGCGGCGAGGACAGGTTCGAGGCATTCGGCGGCGATTTGCAGGCCCGGATGCGTCAGGGCTTCTTATCGCTCGCTGCCGAGTTCCCGCAGCGTATCCGCGTCATAGACGGCGCGCGCGATATGGGCGCGGTGGCCGCTGATGTGCAGGCCACTGTGGCGGAGCGGTTGGGATGAGTGACGAAACACCGCAGCCGGACTGCATCGAGGGCGCGCCGCATCCGCGCGAGACGCTGCGCCTGATCGGGCAGGGCGCCGCCGAGGCCGCGTTTCTGGACGCGTTCAACAGCGGCCGTTTGCATCATGCTTGGCTGATTACTGGCCCGCGCGGCGTGGGCAAGGCGACGTTCGCATGGCGCGCGGCGCGGTTTTTGCTGGCCCACGACGATGGCGGCGGCATGTTCGGTGCGGACACGCCAGATAGCTTGGATATAGGGCCGGATCATCCGGTTGCGCGGCGTCTCTTGGCCCGGTCCGAGCCGCAAATGTACCACATCACCCGCAAGCTGAACGACGATACCAAGCGCCTGCGCGATGTTATCCGTGCCGAGGATGTGCGCAGTCTGCACAATTTTCTGTCACTCTCCAGCACCGATGGTGGGCGGCGTGCGGTCCTTATCGACAGCGCTGACGAGATGAACGTGCAAGCCGCCAACTCCCTGCTGAAAATGCTGGAGGAGCCGCCAGCGCGCACGACCTTTTTCCTGATCAGTCACCAACCATCTGGCCTTCTGCCGACCATTCGCTCGCGCTGCCGCGAGTTGCGCTTGCCGCCGCTCAGCGCGCAGGAGATGGCGGACGCGCTGGCGCAGGCTGGGATCGAGCAGGGGGATGACATTCCTGCGCTCGCAGCCCTTTCTGGCGGGTCGGTCGGCGAGGCGGCGCGCCTGATAAATCTGGGCGGGCTGGCTCTGTATGCTGAGCTGGTCCAGCTTTTTGCGGAGTTGCCAAAGATTGACCGTCCCCGCGCGCTGGCACTGGCGAATACGGCGGCGCAGCGGGGCGCGGCGGACCGTCTTGATCTGCTGATCTGGCTGATCGAGCTATTGCTGGGCCGCATGGCCGCCACGGGCGCGACAGGAGAGCCGCCAAGCCCCGAAGGCGCGCCGGGCGAGACGCGGATGCTGGCACATACGGCCCCCGATCTGGCCGCGGCGCGCGGATGGGCGGACTGCGCGCAAGATGTAGGTGCGCGGATGCGTCATGGCCGGGCAGTCAACCTTGACCCTGCCGCACTCGTCCTAGATACCGTGTTCAGAATACAAAAAACGGCGGCGGGGCAGCCCGCCTGAAGGGCCAGCATGACAGGCAAAGACACCCCTCGGGTCCAAATAACCGACAGTCACTGCCACCTCGATTTCCTCGACTTTGCCGAGGAATTGCCGCAGGTGATCGAACGCGCTGTTGCAGCGGGCGTCACGCGCATGGTTACGATCTGCACCAAGCTGCGGCAGGAACCTGCCGTGCGCGCGATAGCCGAGACGCATAGCACGGTCTTCTACGCCGCCGGTACCCACCCGATGAGCGCGGCAGCCGAGCCGCTGGCCACTGTGGACGAACTGATCGGGCTTGCGGACCATCCCAAATTTGTTGGCATCGGCGAGACGGGGCTGGATTATCACTATACCGCCGACAGTGCCGAGGTTCAGAAAACATCCCTGCGCACGCATATTGCGGCGGCGCGCCAAACGGGCCTGCCCTTGATCATCCACGCGCGCGACGCCGACGATGACATTGCGCGAATTTTGGCCGAGGAGTACCGCAACGGCGCGTATTCCTGCGTCATGCATTGCTTTAGCTCCGGCGCTGAGTTGGCGCGCCGCGCGCTGGATCTTGGCTTCTACCTTAGCATGTCGGGTATCACCGCCTTTCCCAAAAGTGGGGAGTTGCGCGACATCTTTGCCGCTGCACCGCGTGACCGGATACTGGTCGAAACTGACGCGCCCTACCTCGCGCCGCCGCCCTATCGGGGCCGCCGAAACGAGCCTGCCTATACCGCGCATACCGCACAAAAAGGTGCGGAGACGATGGGCATGGACTGGCCGGAGTTTGCCGCACAAACGCAGGCGAATTTTGACCGACTGTTTACCAAGGTCGCGGCATATGATGCTGCACAGAGCCGGGGGCAGGGTTAATGGCGACGCGGCGCTTCATCATCCTTGGATGCGGCTCGTCCGGCGGCGTGCCGCGCCTTGCCGACACGCCCGGCGGCAACTGGGGCGATTGCGATCCGAACGAGCCGCGCAACAGGCGCACGCGATGCTCGATCCTGATTGAGCAGGAGGGCGCGGATGGTGGCCTGACCCGCGTGCTGATCGACGCGTCGCCTGATATGCGCCAGCAGTTGCTTCGCCACGGCGTCGGAACGCTGGATGCGGTGGTGTTCACCCATAGCCACGCCGATCACTGCCATGGGCTGGATGATTTGCGCATCGTGGTGTTCAACATGGCTGCCCTCAACAAACCTGTCCGCCTGCCTGTATGGGCCGATCCATACACGCGCACCGCGCTGGAGGCGCGGTTCGATTATGCGTTTGTCCAACTCACAGGGTCTAGCTATCCGCCCATCTTGGATATGCACACGATAGACGGCGACGTAACGATCAATGGTGCAGGCGGCGCGATCACGCTGTCTCCGTTTCAGGTCAGCCACGGCGCGATTGACGCGCTGGGATTTCGCATCGGCGATGTCGCCTACCTGCCCGATGTCGCGGATATGGGGCCAGAGTGCTGGGCCAAGTTGCAGGGTCTCGACACATGGATCCTCGACGCACTGCGCCGCACACCGCATCCGACGCATATCCATCTGGAACGCAGCCTTGAGTGGATCGCGCGCGCGGCCCCGCGCCGCGGAATCATTACTAACATGCACACAGATATGGACTATCGCACGCTGTTGGCTGAGATGCCCGAGGGCGTTGATGTGGCCTATGACGGCATGACCCTCACATACGAGATTTAATGCTATGAGCGCGCTGCTAGACGTGGTCCTGCCGGTCTTTGTCGTGATTGGGGCGGGGTACCTTGTGGTCTGGATGGGCTGGTTCGCCCAGAGCGGCGTCGACGGGCTGATCCGGTTCACGCAAAACTTTGCTATTCCTTGCCTGCTATTCACTGCCATCTCGCAGTTGGATCTGGGCGATAACTTTAACGCGCCGCTGCTGATTAGCTTTTACACTGGTGCGCTGGCCGGCTTTGCCCTCGGCACGTTTGGCGCGCGCCTGATATTTGGGCGCAGCTGGGAGGAAGCGATCGCCATCGGCTTTTGCTGCCTATTCTCCAACTCAGTGCTTTTAGGCCTACCGATTACCGAGCGGGCCTACGGCGCCAGCGCCCTTGAGGCAAACTTTGCTATCATCGCGCTCCACTCGCCCTTTTGCTACGGCGTAGGCATCACGGCGATGGAGATCACGCGCGCACGCGGCGTGGCCCCCGGCGCGGTGGCGCGCAAGGTGCTGAGGGCGATGTTTCGCAATGCGCTGATCCTTGGCATATCCCTTGGCGTGATCGTCAATCTGTCGGGTCTGGCCGTGCCTGGCCCACTACAAAGCGGACTGGACCTGATCGCACGCGCGGCGCTGCCTGCCGCGCTGTTCGGCCTTGGCGGCGTTCTGGTGCAATACCGCCCCGAGGGCGATCTGCGGGTGATCGCGATGGTTTGCCTTATATCGCTCTGCGTGCATCCGGCGATCACCCTTACGCTTGGTACCCTGTTTAGCCTGCCAGACAATGCAATGCGCAGCGCGGTCATCACG
>JAGXGX010000122.1 GCA_024636515.1 Roseovarius sp. | reverse complement strand
GTCAACGGCAAGGAATTGAAAGAATATTTCGCGCGTCCGGTTCTGCAGATGATCTTGCGCCAGCCCTTTACCATCTCGGGCACCGAGGACCAGTTCGACGTGATGGCCACAGTCGTTGGCGGCGGCCTTTCCGGTCAGGCCGGCGCGGTCAAGCACGGCGTCTCCAAAGCTCTGCAGCTTTATGATCCCAGCCTGCGGGCAGGTCTGAAAGCAGCAGGCTTCTTGACACGCGATAGCCGCGTCGTTGAGCGGAAGAAGTACGGTCGTGCCAAGGCGCGTAAGAGCTTCCAGTTCTCCAAGCGTTAAGTTTGGCAGATATGTTTTGTAAAAGGGCTGCCTTCGGGCGGCCCTTTTCGTATCTAGGATTAGGTTTGCGTGACAAGTACCTGCCTAAGCGGCGAAATTAACAGTACCAGTAAGCCACAAAAGCCAAATCGCAAGCGCCCAGTTTGCGACAAATCCGGCAAATACCAACAGCCTCGGCAGTCCATACGGACGGCCATCCGCAACCTTGCGGCTGCTGGACCATGCGACATATCCCAGAGCCGAGGCCAGCGAGATAGCCACCGTCGCCCCAAGGCTCACCTGCACCGTCTGGGCCGTGCTATAGGTCAGCAGTTGATAGCCCGCGCCGATCGCCAAAAACATTAGCGCCTGCCAGCGGTCCCGCATCACCAGATAGCCAAAGAAAAAGAGCGCGGATAGCGCGGCCGTCATCACCATATTATGTACCTCAGATTACTCATCCTGCGCGATCAGGCCCAAACCACGTAGGTAAATTCCGATACCCGATTCCAGCAGATCCTCTGGCGCAAATGGACTGGCCGCACCCGGTGCACCGCGCGCGAACAGCTCCACCACACCGTGGCTCATCGCCCAGATATGGGCGGAGAACATGGCAGCAGGCGGGCGTTTGCCCTCGGGGATATGCTCGCAGATGCGACTTGCTGCCTCTTCTAGCACTCGGCGCGCGGCAAGGGCAGCAGCGGCCAATTCCGGTGTACGGTTAACCGATATGCCGCTTTCGAACATCGCAATATAGTGGCCGGGATGGCGGCGCGCAAAGGCGAGATAGGCGCGCCCGGTCGCCTCGAATGCCGTCAGCGCGGAGGGCTGGCCCGATTGGTACGCATGCTCCATGAGCGCGCCGAACATTTCGTAACCTTGCAGCGCCGCCTCGCCGATCAGATCCTCGCGACCCGCAAAGTGGCGATAGACAGCGGCTGGCGTGACGCCCGCACGGCTCGCCGCCTCGGACAGGGTGAAACCTGCTGGACCCTTTGCTTCAATCAGCGAGAGAGCGGACTCGACCAGTGCTTGGCGCAGATTGCCATGATGATACCCGCGTTTAACCATCTGCAGTTCGATCGGCAGAGGCATCCGTCCAAAGGTCTGGTCCGCCGCTGATCGCCAAATCAGACGCCCCGATGGCACCCGTGTCCTTGCCGTGATAGGGCACGGCGTTCAGGACACTGCGGATCGCAGCAAGGCGCGCGCGCCGTTTGTCATCAGACCGGATAACCGTCCAAGGCGCGTGTCCCGTATGGGTGCGGTCAAGCGTCTCGCGGATCGCGGCCGAATACTCATCCCACTTTTTTAGCCCCTCAACGTCGATCCAGCTTAGCTTCCACTGCTTTAACGGGTCGCCCTCGCGGCTGAGAAAACGCCTTAATTGCTCGGCCCGGCCGACGTTCAGCCAGAACTTGATCAGGATAACGCCATCTTGGGTCAGCATCCGCTCGAACGCGGGCGCCTGATCAAAGAAAAGCGCCCGCTCCGCGTCGGTGCAAAAGCCAAATACATGCTCGACCACGCCGCGATTGTACCAACTACGGTCAAAACAGACGATTTCGCCGGCGGCAGGCAGATGCGCGGCATAGCGCTGAAAATACCATTGGGTTGCTTCGGTGTCTGACGGCTTGGGTAGCGCGACGACCCGCGCGCCGCGAGGATTAAGGTTCTCGCGTATCCGCTTGATTGTGCTGCCTTTTCCTGCTGCATCCCGGCCCTCGAAAACGATAGAGATACGCGCGCCGGATGCCTTTGTCCAAGCTTGCATGCGGACCAGCTCAATCTGCATCGCGCGCAACTGTGCCTCGTAGTCTTTGCGTTTCATTTGTGAAGTGTATGGGTGATCCGGCTCAAGGATATCGCTTTTATCCGCCGCACGGATTGCCTCGCGGATATGCGCCGGGGCGCCATGCTGGAAATATGCGCTGATCGCGCCGTCGAAGGGCAATGTCATCGTTCATATCTCCTGTCCCGGGTCTAGTATGGGGCGCGGCGGTGCAGGGTGCAACGGCGCTAAAGGCCCGCGCGCTTGGCCGCTCGGTCGATAGCGGCTATCACCTCGTCTTCGGCGACGTGCTGTACCATGTGGCCAATGCCGGGCAGGCGCGTGAGGGTCGCGCCGCCGATCTGGCTCACCAGCTTTTCCGAGTGAATTTCAAGGCCTACCGTCGTGTCGGCGGTGCCATGCAAGATTTCGGTGGGTGCTTTGATCTGCCCATAAATCGGCACCAGATCGGCGATCTCGCTCAAAAGGTTCGCGCGCTGATCGGCATTGGCGCGCAAGGATACGCGCCGCAGCGTCAATGGTGCGCCGATAAAGTCCGAATAGTTCGCTGGTGCATTCTGCGGCGCGAACACGGCCTCGACCGAGGATTTAACGACCGATTGCGGAACGAAGGCGGTGAGCAGCGGCACGACCACCGCTTGGCCCCATGCCGAGGACGTCACTTCATAAAATCGGCCCAGCCCAGTTTCCCATGGGTTCGACGCTGCTGCCACAGGGATCAGGGCGGCCACGTCATTAGGGTACTTGGCAGCCCATGCAAGAGCGACGGCACCGCCGTAACTTTGGCCCATGAGGATGGGCCGTTCTGCGCCCAGTTGCTGCGCCGCGCTGCGCAGAAGCGTGGCTTGCTGCGTTAACGTGGCGCCAGTGCTGTTCAGGCGATCAGTATAACCTAGACCGGGGCGGTCGAAGACGATCACGCGATAGCGCTCTGCGAGGCGGGGCGCGAGGGAGAATGTCATGTCGCGCGTGTTGCCACTGGCGCCGTGGATCAGGACCAGATCGGGGCCGGCGCCCATGACGACAGCGTGGACCTGCGTGCCGCCCACGTCCAGTATCTGCCCTTCGGGGGGGAATTGCTGCACAGCGCGCCGTTCGCGGACGGCCGCAGTGAAGTGTATCACAGCGATGAATAGTACAATGAACAGGGCGATAAATATCATAGCCTTGCGCACCTAGTCATGCTCCGATCGCGGCGATATCATAGGGCACTGTCTGATAGATCTGGCTTATCCAATTGCCATAGAGCAGATGCGCATGGCTGCGCCAACGATTACGCGGGGCCGCAGCCGGATCGTCGCCGGGATAGTAATTGCACGGCACGTTAATGGGCGTACCGGCGGCGGCGTCGCGGTCATATTCTTGTTTCAGAGTATCGCTGTCATATTCGAAATGGTTAAAGACATAGAGCGCGCGATGCGCCGCATCCTCGACCAGACATGGCCCCACCTCGCCAGAGTGCAGTAGTGTGGTCAGACCCGGAGCAGCGTCGATTTCGCCTTGGCGCATTTCGGTCCACCGGCTGACGGGGATGACCAGATCATCGGAAAAGCCGCGCAAATAGGGCGAGGCGGGCTGCATATTCTCATGACGGAAACAACCAAACGCCTTGGCGTCTAGCATGTGTTTTTGAACGCCGTGGAAATGATTTATCATCGCCATGCCGCCCCAGCAGACGCCAAAGGTGGAATGGACATGGCTTTGCGTCCAGTCGAACACGCGCCGCAGCTCGTCCCAATAGGTGACATCGGCGAATTCTAGATGCTCAATGGGGGCACCGGTAATAATGAGGCCGTCAAACTTCTCGTCCGTCGCGGCTACTTCAGCAAAAGAACGGTAGAAACTCTCCATATGATCGACGGCCGTGTTGCGCGCCTGATGTTCGCTCATGCGGATCAGGCTCAGCTCGATTTGGAGGGGCGTCGCACCGATCAGGCGGGCAAACTGATTTTCAGTCTGGATCTTTTTCGGCATCAAATTCAGCAAACCGATGCGTAGCGGGCGAATATCCTGCGTGGCGGCCTGATCCTCGTCCATGACCATGACGCCTTCGCGCGTAAGCACGTCGTAGGCGGGCAGGTCTGAGGGGATCTTGATGGGCATGGGGCAGGGTCCGGGTTTTAGGAAAAATCTTAGATAGGCGTTTGGGCGCGCCTCTCAATGGCGTCTGCGATCACATCATTGAAACTGTCGGTATCGTGGACACGCTCAACGTCTGCGGGGGTGAGGGTGACGCCCCACTGGGCCATCGCCTCATACCGAGGTTTGCGATGTGCAAGCGCGCGGGAATAGGTCCAGCGGATGAAGCTATCGGGATCAACGTCGTCCTCTACCATCTTGTTATCGCGCAGGTATTCATCCCAAGCGGCAGTCAGAAACTCCGGCAGGTAGGCCATCGGTTTGGGCGCGCGGTCAAAACGGCGTATCAATTCGGCGGTGTGCGCCTCGCTGCCCTCCAGCCGGACCAGCAGGCAATGCTGCGAAAGCTCGGTCAAAAGCGGGTCGTTTGGGTCGGTTCCGTCGGCCCATTCACAGATGGACCCGCCAGTGTCACATATAAAATGCGGATACCCATAGAGGCGTGCGGCACGTTCGATGAAATACCCGGTATCGTTAAGCGCTGCGATCTCGGCACGGCGAAACTGCTCCTGCCGGGCGCGGTACTCGCCGATGGGCATACCGCCCTTTGAGACGGACCCCGGCTTGCCGAGATATGACGAGACGGGGGCGAGGTTATCAAACGTGATATTCGAGCCGATATAGATCGAGTCGGACAAGAGCAGATCGCGCAGGAACGGCACCTGCATCGCGTGCGCTTTGGCGTTATCGGCGATCAACTCGCCCATGTGACGGGTGCCGATGCGGTAATCAATCGAGTAGTGAAACCAGTCGCCTGCCTCGCGGAGCATGTTCGACAGATGCGTTTTGCCCAAGCCAGACATGCCGTAGAACAGCACGTGTTTGCGCGGCGCATTGCGCCAGCTTTTAGCGTCGGGATATAGCATGGTGCGGCCTTTGGGATGTTTCACCCCGATGCCTAGCCAGCGAGGCGCACGGCGTCAAACGCTAACGCCTGTCCCCACACACCTATTCCCACTCGATGGTGCCGGGCGGCTTGGATGTTATGTCATAAGTGACGCGGTTGATTCCGCGCACCTCATTGATGATGCGCGTCGCCGTTTCGCCCAGAAAATCATGGGTGAAGGGGTAGTAATCGGCGGTCATTCCATCGACCGACGTCACCGCGCGGAGGGCGCAGGCAAAGTCATAGGTGCGGCTATCGCCCATGACGCCGACAGTGCGCACGGGCAGGATCGCGACAAAGGCCTGCCAAATCTCGTCATAGAGGCCGTGCTTGCGGATCTGGTCAATATAGACGGCGTCGGCCTTGCGCAGAATGTCCAGTTTCTCGCGCGTGATCTCGCCGGGGCAGCGGATGGCAAGGCCGGGGCCGGGGAAAGGGTGGCGCCCGATAAAGCTGGCCGGCAGGCCTAGCTCCATACCGAGGGCGCGCACCTCGTCCTTGAACAATTCGCGCAGCGGCTCGATCAGCTTAAGACCCATCTTTTCGGGCAGGCCGCCGACATTGTGGTGCGATTTGATCGTCACCGAGGGCCCGCCAGAGAAGCTGACAGATTCGATGACATCTGGGTAGAGTGTGCCTTGAGCCAAGAATTCGGCGCCGTCGATCCCGTTTGCGTATTTCTGGAACACGTCGATAAAGAGGCGGCCAATAATTTTTCGTTTGGTTTCCGGGTCGCTTACGCCGTCAAGCTCACCTAAAAAAAGGTCCTCCTCGTCCGCGTGGATCAGCGGGATATTATAATGATCGCGGAACATCGTGACGACCTCGTCGGCCTCGCCCTGTCGCAAAAGGCCGTGATCGACGAAAACGCAGGTTAGTTGATCTCCGATCGCCTCGTGAATGAGGACAGCCGCGACCGAACTATCGACGCCGCCCGACAATCCACAAATCACCTGCTTATCACCGACTTGCTCGCGAATCTGGCGCACGGCCTCTTCGCGGTAGGCGGCCATGGTCCAGTCGCCGGTAAACCCTGCGTCCTGAATGAAATTCTGATAGAGTGTCTTGCCGTTCGGGGTGTGGTGCACCTCGGGATGGAACTGGACGGCGTAAAACCGGCGCTCCAGATCGGCGGTGACCGCAAAGGGCGCGCCGGGGGAGGT
>JAGXGX010000121.1 GCA_024636515.1 Roseovarius sp. | reverse complement strand
GGGCGCTATTCAGTGTCATAGCAACTGGGCTGCAATTCGTTGTCGAGAAGTGGGGGCTCGCGAGTGGGCCGATGATGGCCGTCAACTCGCGGATTTTTGCAGCAAGTGTCTTCATTGCGGCAGGCCTGTACCAGCTATCCAGCCTCAAGACCTCATGCCTGCGTCATTGCCAGTCACCTGCGCATTTTCTCGCCAATCACAGCTCCTCAGGGGCTGGGGGCGCATTCAAGACGGGAGCACGCCACGGAATTTACTGCCTTGGTTGTTGCTGGGCGCTGATGGCTCTTCTTTTCGTTGGCGGTGTGATGAACCTGTTTTGGATAGTAGGCATCGCCATTTATGTGGCCGCCGAAAAGCTACTTTCGAACGGGCGGATTTTTGCCCGATCAGTCGGCACCGGATTGATATTTTTTGGAGGCTTCCTGCTGGTCACTTAGCGCAGCTACCAAGTCCGATTTTAACGAGTTCAAGACATTTAAAATACTTCTCTAACCATATTCAACAGGAGGCGATCATGGCTTTTACAGAGTGGTATGTAGAAGGACCCAGCTTTGGGAATTGCAACTGCGGCTACGCATGCCCGTGTCAGTTTGAGGAACGGCCCACGCACGGTGACTGCCGCGGCTTTGAGGTGCTGGAGGTCACCAACGGGTATTTCGGCGACATTGATTTGTCGGGCACCAAAGCGGTTCTGCTATACGCTTGGCCCGGTGCAATCTTCGAGGGGAAGGGCGAAATGCAGATCATCATAGATCCCGGGGCCAGCGATGCTCAGCGTGATGCTCTGCGACGGGTATTCCAAGGCGAAGATACAGAGGAAGAAGCAACCCATTGGTGGGTGTTCCGCGCCATGTGCGACAAGGTACATGACACGCTTTATCTGCCTATCGACGTCGAAGCGGATATCGAAAATCGCACCGCGAAGGTTCAGGTCGGAGATGTATTGACCTCAACAGGGAGCCCCATACAGGCACCGCATGGTGGTGGAGAACACCGCGTTCGGATTGATATACCCGGCGGAATCGAGTTCAGCATTGCCGAGATTGGGAGCGCCTCTACGGTTGCTAATGCAGGGATAAAGCTGGATCTAAAAGACAGTTTCGGCCAGTGGCACTTTCTCAAGCACGGGCCGGGGGGCGTCGTCCACTGATCAAGGCTATTGGCGACCTCGGAAGAGGGGCGCCGGATCTGTGAACCCGGAGATCGTTGGGCTGGTTGAGGGATTGCGTTCGTTAGCGGGCCCAACATTGCCCACTGATGGCTCGCCCGAACCATACTCGACCTTAGCATGGTCGTATGCTGCGACTGAACAGTTCCACCGATAACTGCGTATTCGGCACGAGTAGCCCTTACGCTGAGCAGCTGGCCCCGCCCAAGACGCAGAACTTTGCGCAGTGGGGGTGGTTAAGCGCCACATCGCGTTCGGCCTCGGCCAAGGTCTCGCCCAGCTCGAATTCGGGCGCGTAGGGTAGCAGGGTGCAGGCCAGCACGGCAGGTTTGGAGGCGCCCTTACGCTTGACCACCATGCGCGAGGAAGCGCACATCACGGCGTCCGGCGATTTGCCCAGTATGTCCCAGCACGCAGTAGTGATCTCGGGCACCTCAGCTCCCTCGTCCATTTCGGGGAAAAGGACAGTCGCGCCGGGGTTTGAGGCGTCGATGTCATAGCCTCGCTGCGCATAAAGCGCGGCGTAGCCTGCGCGCCCTGCGGCCTCGCTCTCGCCCCAGACGGTGCGGCCTGCAACGGCCATCGGCACGCCCGTGTCGCGCAACCAGTCCATGCCTTCGATGGTGCGGGCAAATGCGCCTGCGCCGCGCTCCTCATCATGCAGCGCTTCGGACCAATGATCGACCGATATGCGGAACGTCATCTTGCCGGGGTAGGCGGCGTTTAATTCCTCAATACCCGCGCGCATGGATTTGCGCATCATGGGCCGCATCGCGTTGGTCAGGATCAGCACATCGTAGCCCCGATCTAATGCCGCGCGTGTCATGCCAATCATCTGCGGGTTCATGAAGGGCTCGCCCCCAGTGAACGCGATCTCTCGCACCGGCCATTTGCGCGCTTCGATCTGGTCCAAGTAATCCGCTACCTCGGCCTGCGTGATATAGACCAGCGCGTCGTTGGTGGGCGAGCTGAGGATATAGCAGTTTGCGCATTCGATGTTGCACAGCGTCCCGGTGTTGAACCACAGCGTATCCGCGCGGCTCAGCGCGACATGGGCGCGGGGCTCGCCCTTGGCAGTGCGCAGGGGGTCACGGAATTTGCCCGCATTCGCGGCGACTGGGATAGCTGCGTGTTTCATGGCGTCCTTCCGGGTGCTTTCGCAATAAGACCTAACGCGATGCCTGTCTTAGGGAAACCCGGCCTTTGGCGTCTGACACAGTTGTGAACGCAGCGAAGAGTGCTAGTATGCGCGCTGACTCAGGAGGCATGTCTATGGTATCGCGCGTCATTCCGGCCCAGCCTTTTGATCTGGTGATCTTTGGCGGCACTGGCGATCTGGCCCGCCGCAAGATCTTGCCCGCGCTCTTTCGCCGGTTTTGTGCGGGCCAGATGGATCCGCAGGCGCGCGTTATTGGCGCCGCGCGCGGCGATCTGGATGATGCGGGCTACCGTGATTTTGCACGCGCGGCGATCAGCGAGTTTGATGATGACGTCGCTTGCGCCGCCGAGCATCTGGACGCATTTCTTGGGCAACTGAGTTATGTCACGCTGGACGCCCGCGGAGATGAAGGTTGGGGCGCACTGACGGCGCTGCTGGACGGGGTTGAGCGGATCCGCGCCTTTTACTTTTCCGTTGGGCCAGGGCTGTTTGGTGATCTGGCGACGCGGATCGAGGAGCATGGCCTGGCCACGCCTGATGCGCGCGTGGTGGTGGAAAAGCCGTTCGGCCGCGATCTGGCCTCGGCCCGCGCGCTAAACGCAGAGCTTGCGTGCCATTTCGACGAGACGCAGATTTACCGGATCGACCATTATCTGGGGAAGGAGACGGTCCAGAACCTGATGGCGATCCGCTTTGCCAATACGCTGTTCGAGCCGCTCTGGAACAGTCAGTATGTCGATCACATCCAGATCACAGTCGCCGAATCCGGCGGCGTTGGCACGCGCGGCGGCTATTACGACAAATCGGGCGCGATGCGGGACATGATGCAAAACCATATCATGCAACTCTTGTGCCTGACTGCGATGGAGCCGCCAGCGAAGTATGACCCTCACGCCGTGCGCGATGAGAAGCTAAAGGTGATACGCGCACTGTTGCCTGCCGAGCCGGGCGATGTGGTGCGCGGCCAGTTTGAGGGCACCGATAGCCTGCCGGGCTATCGCGGCGAGGTTGGTGACGAGGACACGACGACCGAGAGCTTCGTTGCGCTCAAGGCGCGGATCGGCAACTGGCGGTGGGCTGGTACGCCGTTTTATTTGCGTACCGGCAAGCGGCTGCGCGCCCGCGCCAGCGAAATCGCGATCGTTTTCAAGGATGCGCCACATTCGATATTCGGGTCCGACGCAGGGCGGCATCGCAACATCCTGACCATCCGCCTGCAACCCAATGAGGGCATTGAAATGGGCGTGACCATCAAGGAGCCGGGGCCGGGGGGGATGCGCCTGATTGACGTGCCGCTGGACATGACCTTTTCCGAGGCGCTGGGACCAGATGCCGATCTCGTACCGGACGCCTATGAGCGGCTGATTATGGACGTAATCCGCGGCGACCAGACCTTGTTCATGCGCGGCGACGAGGTGGAGGCGGCATGGGAATGGACCGACCCCATCATCGACGCGTGGGAGGCTTCGGGCACGCCCCCGTGCCCCTATGCGACAGGCAGTGCCGGGCCGGATGATGCGTTGGCCCTGATGCACCGCGACGGACGCCGCTGGCGGGAGATTAAGCCATGAAACTACAGGAATATCCCGATGCCGAAGTCATGGCGATGGGCCTCGCCGATGTGCTTGGCGCCCAGTTGAGCGCGGCGCTGCGCCAACGCGATCGCGCGCTGCTGGTTGTGCCCGGTGGCAGTACGCCCGGTCCGGTCTTCGACACGCTCTGCGGTGCGCGGCTGGAATGGGACCGCGTCGATGTGCTGCCCAGCGACGAGCGGTGGCGGCCTCAGGCGCATCTGCGCTCCAACGCTGGGATGATCGCGCAGCGCCTGATGGTGGAGAGGGCGGCGTCCGCCACGCTGCTGCCTCTTTACGTCGCGGATACCTCTCCCGAAGAGGCCGCGCCGGGGCTGGCTGCGTCGCTCGCGGCCCGCCTGCCGATTGACGTGGCGCTGGTGGGTATGGGCGAGGACATGCACACCGCCTCGATGTTTCCGCGCGCGCCCAATCTGGAGGCGGCGCTGGCGCATGACGCACCGCTGCTCGTGCCCATGCGGATCGAGGGTGAGCCGGAGCCGCGCATCACGCTGGCCGCGCACGTCCTGTGCGGCGCGATGCACCTGCATGTCGTAATCACCGGTGATGCCAAGCGCGCCGCGCTGGAGCGCGCGCGCGGGATGGACGCCGCCGATGCGCCGATTTCGGCGATTTTGGACGATGCCACTGTGCATTGGGCGCCCTGATATGTGGCGCGATCTCAAATCAATGGCAACCATCGCGCGCGGGCGCGGTATCGCGCCGCTATTTGGCGATGGCCGCGCCGAGGATTTCTCGGTGCGTTTCGATGGGATGCTACTGGATTACTCCAAAACGTCGATGGATGGTGCGGCACGGGATGCGCTATTGGCGCTGGCCAAGGAGCGGGGCGTAGCTGCGCGCCGCGAAGCAATGTTTACCGGCGAGCCAATCAACGAGACCGAGGGCCGCGCCGTCCTTCACACCGCGCTGCGCAACCTGGCGGGCCAGCCTGTGATGGTGGATGGCGAGGACGTCATGCCCGGTGTGCAGGCAACGCTCGCGCGAATGCGAAGCTTTGCCGGGTCCGTGCGCAGCGGCGCGTTTAAGGGGGCAGGCGGGGCGATTACCGATGTCGTCAATATTGGCATCGGCGGATCGCATCTGGGCCCCGATATGGCGGTGCGGGCGCTAATGCCCTATGCGGATGGGCCGCGCTGCCATTTCGTGTCGAACGTCGACGGCGCCGATATCGCGGGCACGCTTGCGGGCCTTGATCCTGCGCGTACGCTGGTACTGGTCGCGTCCAAGACGTTTACCACGACCGAGACGATGACCAATGCCGCCACGGCGCGCGCTTGGATGGCAGGCACGGTGGACGATCCGGGCGCGCAATTCGTCGCGTTGTCCTCGGCCGAGGATAAAGCAGGAGAATGGGGCATCGACGCCTCGCGCGTCTTTGGATTCGAGGATTGGGTTGGCGGGCGCTACTCCATCTGGGGGCCAATCGGCCTGTCACTGATGATCGCCATCGGCGCAGAGGCCTTTACCGAGTTTCTGCGCGGGGCAGAGGCGATGGATACTCATTTCCGCAACGCACCTCCGCAGAATAACATGCCGACCATGCTGGCGCTTACGGGTCTTTGGCACCATCAGGCCTGCGGTTATCCGACGCGCGCTGTACTGCCCTATGATCAGCGGCTGGCACGGCTGCCCGCCTATCTGCAACAGCTGGAAATGGAATCCAACGGTAAGGGCGTGGCGATGGATGGCCGCACGCTAAACTATGGCGGCGGCCCTGTGGTCTGGGGCGAGCCGGGGACCAACGGGCAGCACGCGTTCTACCAGTTGATCCACCAAGGCCCCGAAGTTGTACCGTGCGAATTTATGGTTGCTGCCCTCGGGCACGAGCCGGATCTGGCACATCAGCACGCGTTGCTGGTCGCCAACTGCCTCGCGCAGTCCGAGGCGCTGATGGATGGGCGCGACCTGAACGCCGCCCGTGCATTGATGAAGGACAAGGGATTTACCGGCGCCGAGCAGGAGCGGCAGGCCCGCCACCGTGTGTTTCCAGGCGGGCGTCCGTCCACAACGTTGATTTACGATCTGCTGACTCCGTATCGTCTGGGGCAGATTATCGCGCTTTATGAGCACCGGGTGTTCGTGGAAGGGGTAATCTTGGGGATCAATTCGTTCGATCAGTGGGGCGTTGAGTTGGGCAAGGAACTGGCGAACGCGCTAGAGCCAGTTCTGGCGGGTGACGCACCGCTGGAAGGCAAGGACGGATCAACCAAGCAACTCGTAACATTCGTGCAATCGTCAATCGGCTGATCCGTCCTCTTCGCCGCTGACGCCGCTCTTAAGGAGCGTGCCTGCGGCGTCTCGTGCGCGCTGGATGTGGCTCTCAGCACAAAACCCAGCGCAAAACCCGACGCGTTCTGCGCGTGCCACACCGTAGATACGCATGAACCCGCTGACGAGTTTCACTAGACGTGGAATATTCTTCTGCTTGAGTGCAACATATGGTGGCGCAAGGATGGAACCTTGGGACGATCTTTGCGTTTACCGAATGGCGCTTGCGAACATATGCTTGATTAATCAGGTTGGCTTGCGGAAAAACGAGAGACACACGAAGGAGTTTTTTAATGAAAAAGTGGATAACTGCGGCTGCCTTGACAGCTGTTCTGGGCCTTGGCGCCTGTGAGAATCTGACATCAAACCAGCGCACGGTTGCTGGCGTTGCAGGCGGTGCTGCCGCTGGCTTGCTGACGGCCAAGGCACTTGGTGCCGGCAGTGATTGGCAACTGATTTCGGCCCTCGGCGGCGCGGCTGCCGGTACGGTTGTCGCTCAGAATAACCAGCGCAAGGTCTGTGCCTATTCGCGCGGCGATGGCACTTATTACGAGGCAGCTTGCCCATAAGACCGGGCAAAGCGTACTCGAAAAAGGCGCGGCAGGATTGCCGCGCCTTTTTTGTGTCTAGGGGTCGTTAGCTTAAACCAGATCAGCGCGCTGTGCCTTCCACCTCGCCAACGAACGAAAACGTGGGCCTTAGCCTCGCAGCACGCTACGCCCAGCATACTCCGCAGCCTCACCAAGCATTTCCTCGATACGGATCAGTTGGTTGTACTTTGCCAATCTGTCCGAGCGCGCCAGAGAGCCGGTCTTGATCTGCCCGCAATTTGTCGCGACGGCGAGGTCTGCGATGGTCGCATCCTCCGTCTCGCCCGAACGGTGCGACATCACATTGGTATAGCGCGCACGGTGCGCCATATCGACGGCGCGTAGCGTCTCGGTCAATGTGCCGATCTGGTTTACCTTGACCAGCATCGAATTGGCGCAGCCGCGCGAAATGCCGTCCGTAAGGCGGTCTGGATTGGTCACGAACAAGTCGTCGCCGACCAGTTGCACCTTGCTGCCCAACTCATCGGTCAGCGCCTTCCAGCCGTCCCAGTCATCCTCAGCCATGCCGTCTTCGATCGAAATGATCGGATAGTCGGCGACCAACCCAGCGAGATAGGCGACGTTTTCCGCCGACGTCAGTGACTTGCCCTCGCCAGTCATCTCGTATTTACCGCCTTTGTAGTATTCAGTTGCGGCGCAATCGAGCGCCAGATAAATGTCCTCGCCCGGCTTATATCCCGCCTTTTCGATGCTTTTCAGAATGAAATCCAGCGCTTGGCGCGCGCTTGCAATATCGGGGGCAAAGCCGCCCTCATCGCCGATCCCTGTCGAAAGGCCCGCTGCCGTTAGCTCGCCCTTGAGAGTATGAAAAACCTCCGCGCCCATGCGGATTGCCTCCCGGATATTCTCCGCCGCGACCGGCATAATCATGAATTCTTGAATGTCGATGGGGTTATCCGCGTGTTCGCCGCCATTGACGATGTTCATCATCGGGACCGGCAGCAGACGCGCAGACGTGCCGCCGACGTATCGATAGAGGGGCTGGCCGGTGTACTCAGCCGCCGCCTTGGCCACTGCGAGCGATACCCCCAGGATTGCGTTCGCACCCAGACGCGACTTGTTGTCTGTGCCGTCCATTTCGATCATCGCCAGATCAATCGCCACCTGCTCGGTCGCGTCAAAGCCGTCTAGCGCATCGGCAATCTCGCCGTTGACCGCATCGACCGCATCCAGCACGCCTTTGCCCATGTAGCGGGCTTTGTCGCCATCGCGCCGCTCGGAGGCCTCATGCGCGCCGGTGGACGCGCCTGACGGCACGGCAGCACGGCCCATCGTGCCGTCCTCTAAAGTGACGTCGACCTCAATGGTGGGGTTGCCACGACTGTCGAGGATCTCGCGCGCGTGGATGTCGATGATGCTGCTCATGGGTGGTTCCTTGTGGATGACATTGCTTTGCGCAGCATTTAGCAAAAGCGCGCGGCAAAGGGAAATACCTCAGTCTAAAACAGTACGGGCCTGAGCGGACCGAAGGTCAGAGTGGTCCCTTGGGCTTAGCCTGCCGGAACGCGATGCGGGCGAGCCTCTGTTCGCGGATCAGGGTGTATAGGCCCGAAGCAATGATGATCGCAGCGCCGATCAGCGTCCAGATATCGGGCCGCTCGCCCAATAGGGTCATGCCGATGACCAGCGCAAATAACAACCGCGCATACCTGAATGGCGTAACGGCGGCGATTTCGCCGATGCGCATGGCGCCGACGATGAAGTAATATCCCAGCACGCCGAATATCAACGCGCCCAGCAGGTAGGCCCAAGCCACAGGTCCCGGCATCACAGCGCCGCCCTGAACCGACAGCATAATCGCCCCGGTAGGGACCATGGTGCCAAACGCATAGCATGAAAGCTGCATCGAGGATATCTGCGACGGGATCGCCCGCGTCGCCAGATCGCGGATGGCGAGGCCGACCACCGATATGACTGCTAGAACGGATGAGATGTGGAAGGCATCCATACCGGGCCGAACGATCATCAGCACTCCGGCGAAACCCACCAGAATGGCTGACCAACGCCGCCAGCCTACTTGCGCGCCCATGAAGAGCGCTGCACCCAGCGTCACGGCGAGCGGTGTGGCTTGAATGATCGCCGAAATAGTCGACAGATCGGCCAGCGCCAGCGCAGTGACATAGGTGACCGCTGCAATAATTTCGCCCAAATTGCGTAGAATAACGGGGCGGGTCAGCAATGCCGGGCTGATGAGGCGCGTGCCTTGGGCGCGTGCGGCGATGGCAAATACTACGCAACCGCCAGTGCCCAGCATCATGAGGATCTGGCCGACGGGTATGTCCTGCGACAGCAGTTTGACGAACAGATCTTCGGCGGCGAAGCCGGCCATCGCCAGTACCATCAATATGCTGCCGCGTAGGTTATCCATTGGTTTGCCCTTTCCGGGACAGATCAGGCGCGCAATTGCACCCAGACAGGAACGTGGTCTGACGGCTTTTCTCGGGCGCGCACGTCGCGGTCGATCTGGCAATCCTCAAGCAAGTCGGCGCATTCGGGGCTCAGTAGGAAGTGGTCGATGCGGATGCCATCATCCCGATTCCACGCGCCTGCCTGGTAGTCCCAGAAGCTGTAGTGACCGGGGCCGTGGGTCCGCGCGCGGAAGGCCTCGGTAAAGCCGAGGTTCAGCAACCGGCGATAGGCGGCCCGCGTTTCAGGCCGGGCCAGCGCATCCTCTTGCCAGACTTCGGGGCGTTTCGCGTCCTCGTTCTGCGGGATCACGTTGTAGTCACCGGCCATCAAGAACGGCTCTTCCAGCGACAGCAGTTCGGTCGCGCGGGTTTGCATCCGCTCCATCCACGCCAGCTTGTAATCGTATTTCGGCCCCGGTACCGGATTTCCGTTCGGCAAGTAGAGGCCGCAGACACGGATGGCGGTATCGCCCATTACAGTCGCCTCAATCCAGCGGGCCTGCTCGTCGCTATCATCGCCCGGAAGGCCGCGCGTGACATCCTCAAGCGGCAGTTTCGACAGGATCGCGACCCCATTGAAGCCTTTCTGCCCATGCGTCTCGACCGTATAGCCGCGATCCTCGAAAATCTCGCGGGGAAATGCCTCATCGACCGACTTGATCTCTTGGAGCAGCACCACGTCGGCGCCTGCCTCGTCCAGCCAATCGAGCAGGGCGCTAATGCGCGCTTTGATACCGTTGATGTTGAATGTGGCGACTTTCATCGGGCTGTCCTCGCGGTCTGTGATGCGCCGCCTACCTATCGCGCAGCGGCGCGGCGGGGGCAAGCAGCGCATGGCGTCGAATCGGTGACTGATGTTGTGGGGTTGCGCCCTCGATTCCGACCCCTGCGAATCGCGATACACGTACAGGTTGTGCGATAAACAACTGTTGCGATGCCGGAAACACCCCTTCAAACATCCACATTGCTATTGTGGATAAGTTTTTTCGCCTTCCAGATTAGTCAAGAGTCAGCGGATCTTAGGCCAACTTTCAGATTTATCCCCAAGGGGGAAGCTCGCCTTTAGGTTGAAAAATGTCTTGGCAGAATTGCGGTGAGGTGCCAGCCTCTGGGTGTCTGAAACATAAATCTGGGGACTAAAAAAATGACCGCACAACTCAAAGTTGAAACTACTTTTGCCGCTGCCAACACTGCACGGACTGCCAGCCTGCACGACGGCGCCGCCACCGAAATGTTCACATCGTCGATGGCGCCAATGGCCACTGCAGATGCCGGTCTGGGCGAAGGTCTGGAGATGTTCACATCGTCCATGGCACCGAGCATGACAGCCGACGCCTCTGCTGGCGACGCGGTGCAAATGTTCACGTCGTCGATGGCGCCTAGCCTGCGCAGCGATGTATCGGCCGGCGACAATGTCGAGATGTTCACCTCGTCCATGGCGCCCTCGGTTCGTGCCGATGCAACCGCTGGTGACAACGTCCAGATGTTCACGTCGTCGATGGCCCCTTCGGCCCGCAGCGACGCATCTGCTGGTGACAATGTCGAGATGTTCACATCCTCGATGAGCCCCGCCGCCACAGCCGACGCCGTTTCGGGCGACGCGGTTCAGCTCTTTACTTCGTCGATGGCACCTGCCGTTTCCGCGGGCGAAGCAGTGGGCGCATTCACGTCCTCGATGGCACCTGCCGCCGAAGCGCGCGAAGGCGACGCGGTCGAAATGTTTACTTCGAGCATGTAAGCCAGCCTCCGAAGCGCGGTGCGGCGATCTGCACCGCGTTTCGAGAAACGCACCAGAACGGGGCCTTGCGCCCGGACCATTCAAATGGAGTTCACCAAAATGACCACCATCGTCCAGCTTAATGTCCCGTTCCGGCAGCACAGCAAGGCCGCGCGCCAAGCGGCCTTGCTCAAGACCTTTGCCCAGACCCGCCGCACGCGGGAGGACGTTTTCTGGCTTAAGGAAAACGCCGAAATGCTGAACATTTTGGAATGTACTGGCGCTGTATTGGCGCCGAACGCGCTGGATGCGTATCAAGGTTTCTACGACGAGATTGAGCAACGGATGGAGTTTTTTCCGCAGTATTATCGTTTTCTGCTGTCGCTCTGCCTCGACCTTGAGGATCTGGGGATGCCGGGCGGCAAGGGTGCAGCGCTCACCGATTGGGTCGCGCGTCAGGGCCTTGCCGATGCCGAGTTGTCGGATCTACAACGCGCCGAAGCGCGGCGCCTATGCGCCCGCCGCGGGATTGAGCCGCTGGCTGGCGACACAGGCCTTGATGATCGCCTGCGCAGCTTTGCCGCGCGTTCACAGACATTTACCATGCCGAACAAAAAGGCGGCATATGAGCTGACGCATATCGTATTCTATCTGTCCGAGTATGGCCGCGTCGATCCAATGCTGGACGCGGATGCGATCCGCAGCCTGATGTTCGCCGGAACGCTCGCCTTTTTAGACTTTAATGCAGACCTTTTAGCTGAAATTTGCCTCGCGCTGCGATTTTCCGGTGCAGAGGCGCCCGAAGTGTGGGAAATATGGCTGACCCAGCAAATTCGTACATTTGCGCTGGAGGAGGGTGACGGCTTGCAGGACGATTATCACGAGTACCTGATGCTGAATTGGTTCATGACCCGCGCGGGACAGGGCGGCTTTGGCGATCATGTGCCTGAGGGGCGCGTGACGTTCGCCCGTACGCGGCCCGGCTCAGCGCCCCTGCGCGAGTTGTCGCACTGCATCTATTCAATGGGCGACGCCCGCTCGGCTGATTGGGAGGTCATGCGCAGCGAGGTCGCGGCGCATATCTCCGACGAGGCGCAGGCCGCATTGGTCGCGGCTGAGGCGTCGACCGACCAGTTCGGCGCATTTTTCGAGGGATTCGCGCGGGTAGGTCTGCGCGGCCGGATCGCTGGGACGGGTTCTGCATTGGGTGCCGCGATATGATTGGGACGCGCACGGCGGGTGCGGCCATCGCGGTCGGCGTTGGCCTGACCGTGATTTATACCGCGCTCATTTCCAGCGCCGATGCAATTACCAAGATGTTCGCGGCCAGCTATGCCGCGCCGCAACTCTTTGCGCTGTCGGGCGGCATCGTCGCGCTACTGGCTTTTGCATTCAATCGCGCAGGACAAAATCCGCGCGGCATGGCCACCTACTGCCCGCGCGTCATGGCACTGCGCAGCGTGGCGACTGTGCTGGGGGCGGGCGCGTTTTTCTATGCGTTCCGCCTGTTACCCTTTGCCGAAGTATTCCTCTTTATCGCGATGATCCCCCTTTTTACGGCGATCTTGTCCGGCCCGGTTCTGGGTGAGGCGGTCCGCCCACAGGCGTGGGGCGCGGTCATGCTAGGTTTTGTCGGCCTGCTATGCCTCGCTCCCGGCGGGCTGGATACGTTGCAGTTGGGCCACGCTGTCGCGCTGGCGGCGGTGTTGCTGGGGACCGTTTCGATGATGGCATCGCGCTACATCGGCGTGCGCGAGGGCAATCTGCTGGCGCAGGTGTTCTGGCCAAATTTGGCTCTGGCCGCTGTTTCGGCCTGCGCTTTGCCGTTCGTCTGGGCGCCAATGGGTCTGGGCGATCTGGGCTGGGCTTTTGCCTATGCGGCGCTGCTGTTTGGGGCGCGCTGGGTGCTGGTCGGCGCGCTCAAGGCGCTGCCGGCATACGTGATCACGCCCCTGATGAACCTTCAGTTCCTGTGGATGGTCGCCATCGGCGCCGCAGTCTTTGGCGAGGTGCCGGGGGCGGCGCTATATCTGGGCGCTGCGCTTGTGATCACAGCGGGAGGCTGGTTGATCTACGACCAAGCTTTTCCAGGCGCCGATACGCGCGAAGTGATACCCGCTGAGTAAAGCGCTACGTTAACTTTGCTTTGTACCTATCGGATTTACATCGAAAAAGACGTACCGCACCCACAGCTACTGCTGGCGTTCGGATTCTCGATGACGAAACGCGCACCGATTAACTCCTCGCTGAAGTCAATGACGGCGCCCGTCAGAAACGGAAGCGACACCGCATCGACCACCACCTTTTGGCCTTGTCCCTCAAGCACCAGATCGTCGTCGGCAGGGGTATCCAGCTTAATCTCGTACTGAAAACCCGAGCATCCACCGCCCTCGACGGCGACGCGCAGGGCCTGTCCCTGAGCCGATGCGCCAATTTCGCTAAGACGCTCAAAGGCGCGGGGGGTAACGTGGGGGGGCAGGTTCATTTGGGTGGCCTCCGGGAAGTGGTGCGTTTGGGCTGTTTCGCAGCGCCTTGAATTGCAATATATGGGGCGTAGCACCCCCCGGCAAGGAGGCCCCTCCGAATGACCTCGCGTATCGCCGCGCATCCAGATCGCTCGCGCGGACGCCTCGCGCCCGAGGAAGAGAGCGCGTTTCGCTCATGCTTTCAGCGCGACCGTGACCGGATCATCCATTCCAGCGCCTTTCGCAGGCTCAAGCACAAGACGCAGGTGTTCGTCGCCCATGAGGGTGATTATTTTCGAACACGTCTGTCCCATTCGATTGAGGTGGCTCAGGTGGCGCGTACAATCGCGGGCGCGCTCGACCTGAACGGCGAGCTGACCGAGGCCGTCGCGCTGGCGCATGATTTAGGTCACACGCCCTTTGGCCACACAGGCGAGGATGCGCTGCACGCAATGATGGCCCCCTATGGCGGGTTTGATCACAACGCGCAGGCGATCCGCATCGTTACCGCGTTGGAGCGTCACTACGCGGACTTCGACGGGCTAAACCTGACATGGGAAACGCTGGAAGGTCTGGCCAAGCATAACGGCCCTGTGACGGGCGATCTGCCTTACGCATTAGCCGAGTATGATGCCGTAAACGATCTGGAGCTGCACACCCACGCCAGTGCCGAGGCACAGGTGGCCGCGTTGGCCGATGATATCGCCTACAATAATCACGACCTGCATGACGGTCTGCGCGCGGGCCTTTTCACCGAGGACGAGGTGGCCGAGCTACCAATTCTGGACGCCTGCTACGCAGAGGTGGATCGCCTGCATCCCGGCCTTGATGCCTATCGCCGGCGACACGAGGCGCTGCGCCGGGTGTTTGGCGTGATGGTGGGCGACGTGATTGTCACCTCGCGCGATATCATCGCCGCGTCGGGCTGCGAAGACAGCCATGACGTGCGGCATTTGGGTCAGCCTGTAATCCAATTTTCAACTCAGCTGTGGCGCGATTTGCAAGTCATCCGGCAGTTTCTCTTTAAGCGGATGTATCGCGCGCCAATGGTCATGGTGCAGCGCGCCCGCGCGTCCGAGGTGGTCGAGGGTTTGTTTCCGTTCTATATGGAATATTCCGAACACTTGCCCCGCCGCTGGCAGAGCGATGTGGCAGCGGCGGACACCACGACCGCGCTGGCCCGGCTGGTCAGCGATTATATCGCCGGCATGACCGACCGCTACGCGCTGGCCCAGCATGCCGCGCATCTAGGCGGCGCGGGGGGCGCGGGATCGTGGCCCGAAGGTATTGGCCCTGAGGGCAATGGAGAGAGGCGCAATGGCAGTTGAGACAGCAGGCGCGATGGCGCCGGTCATGGCATTTGCACTGGTAGGCGCTATCGGTGTCGGCTCGCAGTGGCTGGCATGGCGGCTGCGCCTTCCGGCTATTGTGCTGATGCTGCTGGCGGGTCTCGCTATTGGGCCGGGTTTGGGCCTCTTTAATCCGGAGCGTGATATCGGCCCGCTGATGGGGCCGATGATCAGCATCGCGGTCGCCATCATCCTTTTTGAAGGTGGGATGACGCTAAATCTGCATTCCCTGCGTGAGTCTGCCAAAGGCGTGAAGCGATTGGTGCTGATCGGCGCGCCGCTAGGCTGGGCCGGATCGGCGCTGGCGCTGCATTATATAGCAGGCCTTAGCTGGGCCAGTTCGGCGGTGTTTGGCGGCATCATGATCGTTACCGGCCCGACCGTGATCGCGCCGCTTTTGCGCACAGCGCGCCTGCGCAAACGCCCCGCGCAATTGCTGCAATGGGAGGCGATCGTAAACGATCCCATCGGCGCGCTGGCGGCCGTATTGGCGTTCGAAGTGGTGCTGGTCATCTATTCGACCGAGACGTTCGGCGCGGCGATCTGGGATATGAGCTTTGGCATCGTATCTGCCACCGTGCTGGGCATCGCCGCAGGCTGGCTGCTGTCCGAGGGGTTCCGCCGGGGGCGCGTGCCTGAATACATGAAGGTGCCCGTGCTTTTTGCCTCGCTGCTGCTGGTCTTTGCGGTTGCTGACGGCATCCTACACGAAAGCGGGCTGCTGGCCGTGACGATCATGGGTTTCTACATCGCGAATGCGGGCCTCCCCAGCTACACCGAGCTGCGCCGGTTTAAAGAGCACGCTACCATCTTGCTCGTATCGGGCGTGTTCATCCTGCTGGCCGCCTCGATGGATATTGACCGGCTAAGCCGGCTAGGCTGGCCAGCGCTGTTGTTTATTGTCGCGGTAATCCTAGTAGTGCGTCCGCTAACGGTGATGATCTCGCTCGCTTTTTCCAATATTCCGATGCGTGAGCGACTGCTCGTCGCCTTTACCGGGCCGCGCGGTGTGGTGCTGGTGGCGGTTGCTGGCCTTTTCTCTGCCCGGCTGGTCAACGCTGGCATTGAGGATGCAGCGATGCTGACGCCCTTGGCCTTTGCGCTGGTGGCTGCGACGGTAGTGCTGCACGGCTTTACGCTGCGCCCGCTGGGCCGGATGCTGGGGCTGGCGGGCGGCCACGTGCCCGGCGTGATCTTTGTCGGTGGATCGCGGTTTAGCGCAGCCTTCGCCGCAGCCTTGCAAGAAGAAGAGGTCCCCGTTCTGATCGCCGACGCAAACCGCGCCCGCCTGCGCAGCGCACGGGAGGCAGGTTTGCCTATTTATGTAGGAGACATCCTGTCGGACGGGGCCGAACACGGTGTGGAATTCATCAGCTTTGGCCGCCTCGTCGCGACCTCTGATAATGACGCTTACAACACATTGGTCGCCACCGATTTGGCACCGGAATTCGGGCGCGAGCATGTGTTCCAGCTGCGCCGCGCCAAGCAGGAACAGTCGCGTCACGCCTTGCCTGCCACACTCGGCGGGCGCACAATCGCGGGCGGTCTGCGCTATCTGGAACTGGGCCGCCATATGGAGGAGGGTTGGGAGATCCGCGCGACTGGCCTGACCGAAGAATATGGACTGGACGAATGGCGCGACGACAACCCCGACTCGATCCCGTTGGCCGAGATCACGCCGGGCCGAAGCATGCGCATTCTGGCCGCAAATGCGGAGCTAAAGGCGGGGCCGGGCATGCGCTTGCTGGCATTGTCACCGGGACGCGACCGGACGAATGAAGCGGCAGAGCGCAGCAGCGATGACGGTGCCAAGGAGGCCGCAGCTAAAGTGGCAGCCCGCGCCAAGGACGCATCGGCGGATTGACGCCCCGCGCCCCGATGCTAAACGGGTGCTTAACAAGTGCTAAACCGGGCGGAATTCAAGGGATGACTGCGATGAACCTTTTTAACGATATCCGCGCCGTCGTTTTGGACGCGCTAGCCGCGATGACGGCAGCAGGGACGCTGACTGCCGGGCTGGACCTGAGTAACGTCGCGGTGGAGCCGCCCCGCGATCCGGCACATGGCGACTTGGCCACCAATGCGGCGATGGTGCTGGCCAAGCCCGCATCGCTCAAGCCGCGCGATATAGCCGACGCGCTGGCCGCCGAACTTGCACGCGACGCGCGGATCGAGAGCGCCGAAGTGGCTGGCCCCGGCTTTCTTAATTTGCGCCTTTCGCCCGACTGCTGGCGCGATGTCATTCGCGCAGTGCTGAACACCGGCAATGATTTCGGACGCTCAAAGATGGGGCAGGGTGCCCGCGTCAACGTCGAATATGTCAGCGCCAATCCCACCGGCCCGTTGCATGTGGGCCATACGCGCGGCGCAGTGTTCGGCGATGCGCTGGCCAGTCTGCTGGATTTCAACGGCTACGACGTCACGCGCGAATACTACATCAACGACGGCGGCGGGCAGGTCGACACGCTCGCGCGGTCTGTCTATCTGCGCTATCTTGAGGCGCATGGCCGCGCCGTCGATTTCCCTGATGGCACCTATCCCGGCGACTACCTGATTGAGACGGGGCAGGCGCTCAAGGCCAAGGTTGGCGATGCTTGGGTCGACCAGCCCGAGGACGTATGGCTGGCCGAGCTTCGCAGCTTCTCCACCGATGCGATGATGGATCTGATCCGCGCCGATCTGAAATCGCTCGGCGTCGAGATGGATAAATTCTCGTCCGAGAAATCATTCTACGGCACTGGCTTGATCGAAGAGGCGATCGCCTCTCTGGATGCCAAGGGCCTGATCTACGAGGGCGTGCTGGAGCCGCCCAAGGGCAAGGTGCCCGAGGATTGGGAGCCGCGCGAGCAAACTCTCTTTCGCTCGACAGCGCATGGCGACGACGTGGACCGGCCCGTGCGTAAATCGGACGGTGCGTGGACCTATTTTGCGCCCGACATTGCCTACCACTATGACAAGGTCACGCGCGGGTTCGACCTGCTGATTGACGTCTTTGGCGCCGATCATGGCGGCTATGTGAAACGCATGAAAGCCGCCGTTTCGGCCCTGTCGGACGGCAAAGTGCCGCTGGAGATCAAGCTGACCCAGCTGGTCAAGCTGTGGAAGAATGGCGAACCGTTCAAGATGTCCAAGCGGGCAGGGACGTTTGTCACCCTGCGCGACGTCGTGGATCTGGTGGGCGCTGACGTGACACGCTTTGTCATGCTAACGCGCAAGAACGACGCGCCGCTTGATTTCGATT
Source organism: Roseovarius sp. (assembly GCA_024636515.1). Lineage (GTDB taxonomy): Bacteria > Pseudomonadota > Alphaproteobacteria > Rhodobacterales > Rhodobacteraceae > Roseovarius. The sequence goes on along the minus strand of JAGXGX010000121.1, from coordinate 133 downwards.
TTGACAAGGTGCTGGAGCAGTCCAAGGATAATCCTGTATTCTATGTCCAATATGCCCATGCGCGCGTTCGGTCCGTACTGCGCAAGGCAGATGCGGCGGGGATTGATGTGTCGGATGGCGCGCTGAACGCGGC
>JAGXGX010000023.1 GCA_024636515.1 Roseovarius sp. | reverse complement strand
TCCTTGAGCAGGGATTTGAGGTCTGTCTTGCTCATGTCATGCATCCTTTTCGGGTTGAATTGGCACTCGGCCGGAATCTGCGCAAGGCAAAGCACCTTGCGATGGTTTTGTCCAGATAACGCGCGCTGGTTTAGGTCAGTTCACGCCGAGATAGCGGCTGAGCACGCGGGTCCACGCATCGCTGCGCAGATAGGTCAGTAGGGCGCGGTTCATCGGCTCGCGTAATTCGGAATCTGTAGGCAGGGCGATGCCGTAATCCTGCCGGCCTATGGCATCGTCCAAAACCTGCACCTCGCTCTCGAACTCGCCAAGCGCGACGTATTGCATCAGCGGTTTATCATAGACGAACGCGGCAACCTTTTCATCCAGCAATCCCTGAAGGCCGTCTTGGATGTTTTCATACCGTGCCAGACGGACACCGCGCGCTGCCATCTCCTCGGCCCCGGTCGTGTCGGTGACAACGCCGACGCGGTACTTTTTCAGGTCCGACATCCCTTGGATCGAATTGCCCAAGCTGCCGACGGTCAGCGATGCCGCAATAGCGGCGGTAAAGCTGGCGACGATCAGCATGGCGGTAAACATCCAAATGACGCCCGATCCGGCCGCCCAAGGTGCGCGGCGACTTGTCGCCGTAGCCGACTGTGGTCATTGTGACTGCGGCCCACCAGAACCCGTCGCCCAACCCTTGGGCCGGGGATCGCGGAAATTCCTCGTTACTGTGCCGTTCAAACGCCCAGACTGCGGCGCCGGCGGCCAATAGGACCGTCGACAGCGTGGCAATCGCAACCGCGAACTGCCAGGTGAAGAGGTTCTTTACCACCTGAAACCAGCCACTTCCGGCGTCGGGGTTTATCGCGATTCCAAGGCCTGTGGTGTAGTAGGGAAAGGTGAAGTCCAGCTTTGCTTCGCGCGCCGGTGTGATCGTGATCGCGGCGATGGCGGCGTCCACTTCGCCCGCCTCCACAGCGGCCAGCATCCCGTCCAGCGTGTCCTCTCGCCACTCGATGCTGCGGCCCAGATCGCTCGCGATAGCAGTCATCGCGTCGATGGCGATGCCGCTCCAATCGCCGCTATCCCCGACAAAGGCGAAGGGCGGCGTATGCTTGGTCGCGACGATCAGCGGGGCTGTATCCGTCACGCTTTGCACGGCTGCGGCCTCTGGCTGCGTATCTTGAGGCTGGTTATCCTGCATCTGCGCGCCTTCGGACGGCGCATCTTGCGCGGCAATCGGTGCCGCCCCCATCACGATGGCAACAAGTAGGGCCAGCATAAGAGCCGGGGCGCGTGTGACGAGTTTTGGCAAGGTGCGTAGTCTCCGTAGTGGCGATGTTCGCGGTCTTATCGGTATTTGGGCCAAAAGTTTCAAGGGCACAGCCCTACGCCCCGCTGCCGAACCGCCCGTGCCAGCATGGCAGTTTATCCCCCGGCGCAGGACGCGCCAGATAGACCGCTCGCGCAATCGCCCGCGCAAGGCAAGTGGCGGCGGCGTGGCCCAGCAGGATGGTATCGCTGGAAACGTCCAGAGGCCGCGTTCCGGTGCTGGCTGCAAATATCAGATCGCCGTCCCTCGGCGTATGCGATGGCAGCAGCGCCCGCGCCATGCCGTCATGCGCTGACGTGGCCAGCCGGGTGCATTGCGATTGGTTCAGCGCGGCATCTGTCGCGACGATGGCGATGGTCGTGTTGCCGCCAGCCAGTTTTGTGCGCGGCAAGTGCACGTCACCAAAATCGCGCGCTGGGCCCAGCCCGCCGAACTCGCCCTCTATCTCGAAGGGCGCGGCCCAAAAATGCGGGCCGTCCGCGACGGTGGCCGATCCCAAGGCATTGATTGCGACCAACGCGCCAACAGTGTGGCCTGACGGCAGGATGATCGAGGCCGAGCCGAGGCCGCCCTTGAGCGTCGCTGTCGTCGCGCCCATGCCCGCGCCCACACTGCCCAAATCAAAGCGCGCATCGGCCGCAGCCAGCGCATCTGCGCCAAGCTGCTTATAGGGGTTTTGTGCCCATTTTTTCTCGCCGCCATTCAGCAAATCAAACAGGATTGCGCCCGGCACGATCGGCACGAGAACGTTGCCAACGGCGTATCCTCGCCCGGCGGCGTGCAGCGCATCGGCAACACCCGACGCCGCATCTAGCCCAAAGGCCGAGCCGCCCGACAGCACCAACGCGTCGACTTGTTGCACAGTCCGGTCCGGCGCTAGCAGATCCGTCTCGCGCGTGCCGGGTGCGCCGCCCATGACATGCACGCCTGCGGTGAAGGGCGCATCCGCCACCAGCACAGTCGCGCCGGACTTTAGCGCGGTGTCCCCGGCATTGCCGACACGCAGCCCCGCAACGTCGGTGATAAGGTTCAACGGGCCTGTCTGAGAGGTCATATGCCGGGTGTCCTGCATCCATTTCGTAAAATATCTTGCCAGAATACACAGCATAGGCAACAAAGACAGCAGGCCGAGGCGGTGGCGCCGCTTCCCCGATTCGGGACAAGGCCGTTTGTAGTCCAACCGTCCTGAACGCCGGGACCTTTCTATTTAGGAGGGTCGAAATGACTGAACGTCCAGAAATGTATCGCTTTCACAATGGTGAAAAAGCGCAGTTGCAATTTAGCGGCGCGGAATATGACGCGCGCCTCAAGGCTCTGCGCACGCGCATGGCCGACTTGGGTGTCGACGTGGCCGTGTTCACCTCGATGCACAATATCGCATATTACTCAGGCTTTCTTTACTGCGCCTTTGGCCGCCCCTACGGGCTGGTCGTCACTGCCGATCAGGATGTGACCATTTCCGCTGGCATCGACGCGGGCCAGCCATGGCGCCGCAGCCATGGCGACAACATCACCTACACCGACTGGCAGCGCGACAATTACTGGCGCGCAATCCTGTCCGTGTGCGGTGAGGGCAAGGTCGTCGGCTACGAGGCCGATCACCTGACGCTGCTGCAGAAATCCAAGATGGACAGCTTCCTCAAGCCGTCGAAATCGGTCGATATTGCGCCGACGACAATGGTTCAGCGTATGCACAAGAGCCAGGCCGAGCTGGATCTGATCCGCCGCTGCTGCAAGGTGGCGGACGTGGGCGGCTACGCTATCAAGGACGCGATCAAGGTTGGCACGCGCGAAATCGACGTCGCCATTGCAGGCCGCGACGCGATGGAGTTGGAGATTGCACGCGAATTCCCGGATGCAGAATATCGCGATAGCTGGGTCTGGTTCCAGTCGGGCATCAACACCGACGGCGCTCACAACCCCGTCACCGCGCGCAAGCTGGAGACAGGCGATATCCTGTCGCTAAACACCTTCCCGATGATTTCCAGCTACTACGTTGCGCTGGAGCGGACGATGTTTGTCGGCGAAGTCGACGATGCATCGCTGAAGATCTGGGAGGCGAATATCGCCGCGCATGAATACGGCATGAGCCTGCTCAAGCCGGGCGCGTCCTGCTCGGAGATCACGCACAAGATCAACGACTTCCTGCAAGAGCGCCAGTTGCTGCAATATCGCACGTTTGGCTACGGCCACAGCTTTGGCATCCTGTCGCATTACTATGGCCGCGAGGCAGGTCTGGAACTGCGCGAGGATATCGACACAGTGCTGGAGCCCGGCATGGTCATCTCGATGGAACCTATGCTGACAATCGCGAACGACCAGCCCGGTGCAGGCGGCTACCGCGAGCATGACGTGCTGATCATCACCGAGGACGGCAACGAGGACATCACCGGCTATCCCTACGGCCCGGACTTCAACGTCGTCGGCTAAAGTCTTATGCGTCTGAATTAACGGGGGCGGCCTGTAGCGGGCCGCCCTTTTTCGTCCCAATAGCGGCGTCACTACCGAATCGGCGCCCCTCCAGCGCGCACTCATCTGTTTCCATGTTCCACGGTTCCGCATTACAAAGGGATAACGCGCACCTTCGAGAGGACGATCATGCTGGCACTGGCAAAGCTCATCCTTATCGGAGGGGTCATTTTGACGGTGCTCTATATCGCGCTGTCGATCTGGTCACGGCGCACCCGGCGCGGCAAGCTGGAGGCCGAATGGCTGGTATCAGGCAGGCCGGGCGACGAGGATGAGTTTGTCGACGCAGGGCTAAAGGAATATGACGGATCGGTGAGACGAAAACTGATCTTGGGCGTTTACGTGGTGCCGATCGCTGTCATTGCGACGATTGTATATTTGACGAATTTCAAGTGAGGGGGCCGCGATGGTCTATCTAAAATGGGTTTTCTGGGGCGTATTCTGGGCGGTGATCCTAGGCTTTCTGCACTATACGCTGCCGCAGCACGACATTGCGCGCATCACTGACACCTATGAAAAGCGTGTTGATTTCGGCGAAAACTCGATCTTTTGGGCCAATTCGAATTCCGGCAATGCCGCTGCGCCAACCAATCGCGACGTATTTTTCATCCAAGCGTTTCGGACCAATGGCAAGCCGATGATCTACCGCAACGAAGATACCGGGTGGGGCTGGCCGCCCTATTTCAAGTTCGACACGTCGAATTTGCAGGCAGAGGCGTCGGACCTGATGTCCAAGCGCAGCGCCAGCGCCGCCCAGTGGGTGTCGATCACACATTACGGCTGGCGCAATGAGTTCCTGTCGATCTTTCCCAACGCTATTTCGGTCAAGCCTGTCTCAGGCCCGGACGTGACGATCATCCCGTGGTTCAACATCATCTTGCTGACCGTTCTGGCCGCGTTGTTCTGGGGCATCTGGGCGCGCTGGCGCAAGTTTCGCACCCGCCGCGAGAAGCGCAAGGTCGATGAATATACCGAAGGGTGGGGCTGAGCGCGGCCGAGAAAAATAGCGGCCCGGTATCAGGCCAGATTGCGCATGGGATAAGTCCAGTCTAGCGTTACCTCATGGCGATCCCAGTCGAAACCTTCTTTCTCAGCGCCGATGGCGAGGGCACGCTTCAGGCGCGCATCCAGCAGATGATTGCCGAGGGTATCCTGTCGGGCCGCTTTGCAAAAGGCGAGCGGCTGCCGTCCTCGCGCCGCCTTGCCGCGCATTTGGGCGTTAGCCGGATTACCGTGACGCTGGCCTATACCGAATTGCAGGCAAACGATTATCTGGCCGCGCGCGATCGCTCGGGCTTTTACGTGTCGGACGGCGCGCCTGAGCCGCCTAGTTTTGCCCCCGCGCATCCTGGGCAGGACCGCATCGACTGGTCCCGCGCGCTGGGGCGGCGATACACCGGGGGCCGTTCGCCGGAAAAGCCGCAGGATTGGGCGGGTTATCCCTATCCGTTCCTCTATGGCCAAAGCGATGCCAAGCTGTTTGATCACGCTAATTGGCGACACTGCGCTTTGCGCGCGCTGGGCCTCAAGGATTTTCACGCGCAGGCCACTGACTATTACGATCGCGACGATCCGCGCTTGATCGAATTCATCACCCGCCACACGCTGCCCCGGCGCGGCATATTGGCCGAGCCCGATGAGATATTGGTGACGATGGGCGCACAAAACGCGCTGTGGCTGACTGCGCAAGTGCTGCTGACGCAGCGCCGCACAGCCGTGGTCGAGGACCCATGCTATCACGGACTGAGCGACATTTTGGAGCAGTCGCGCTGCCACACACATGCCGTCCCGGTCGACGCGCGTGGACTGCCGCCCGGCGATTTGCCAGCCGAGGCCGATGTGATATTCACCACGCCCAGCCACCAGTGCCCGACCAACGCGACCATGCCGATGTCGCGCCGCCGCGCCCTGCTGGATCGCGCGCGGGACATGGACGCGTTGATCGTCGAGGACGATTACGAGTTCGAAATGTCGTTCCTGAATGCGCCGTCGCCATCGCTGAAATCGCTGGATCGGGACGGGCGCGTGATCTACGTCGGTAGCTTTTCCAAGTCGATCTTTCCGGGTCTGCGCCTTGGGTATCTGGTCGGGCCGCGCCCATTCATCCGCGAGGCGCGCGCGCTGCGCGCCAGCGTACTACGCCATCCCCCCGGCCTAATGCAGCGTACGGCGGCGTATTTCCTTAGCCTTGGTCACTATGACAGCCTGATCCGCCGCACCTCGCGCGCCTACGCCGAGCGCCGCCGCGTGATGGAGTACGCGCTGGCCCAGCATGGCTTGACCGTCGCGGGGCGCGGCCTGCATGGCGGATCATCCATCTGGATGCGCGCGCCAGAGGGCGTGGATATGGGCCGCGTCGCCGCTGATTTGCGCACCAAGGGCGTCCTGATCGAGCCGGGGGCGTCGTTCTTTCACGGCGATAACCCGCCGCGCAATTTCTACCGTCTTGCCTATTCGTCAATCCCGTCAGAAAAGATTGGCGCAGGGATCGCGTTGATCGCAGATGCATTGCGGGATGCCAGCTAATTGGCGCCATCACGCAGCGCCAACTGGCCCTATTGCGCGCGCCCGGCGGGCCGTAGTTTCGCAAAACCGCCACCGCGCCCTAACCCTTCAAGGATACCGCCATGAAAATGACCACCGAAGAAGCCTTCGTCAAAACCCTGCAAATGCACGGGATCGAACATGCGTTCGGCATCATCGGGTCGGCCTTCATGCCGATTTCGGATATTTTTCCCAAGGCGGGTATCACCTTTTGGGACTGCGCGCATGAGGGTTCGGGCGGCATGATGGCCGATGGCTATACCCGCGCGACCGGCAAGATGAGCATGATGATCGCGCAGAACGGGCCGGGCATCACCAACTTCGTCACCGCGGTAAAAACCGCCTATTGGAACCACACCCCGCTGCTACTGGTCACGCCGCAGGCAGCGAACAAGACGGTCGGGCAGGGCGGATTTCAGGAGGTGGAGCAGATGGCCGCCTTTGCCGATATGGTCGCCTACCAAGAGGAAGTGCGCGACCCCACCCGCGTCGCCGAGGTGCTGAACCGCGTGATCCTGAACGCCAAGCGCGCCAGCGCCCCTGCGCAAATCAACATGCCACGCGATTTCTGGACGCAGGTGATCGATATCGACTTGCCGCAGATCGTCAGCTTTGAGCGCCCGTCAGGCGGCGACGAGGCGCTGAGCGAGGCGGCTGAGCTGCTGTCGAATGCCAAATTCCCGGTGATCCTCAACGGTGCTGGGGTTATCCTTGGCGGGGCCATTGATGCGTCAATGCAATTGGCCGAGCGTCTCGATGCGCCCGTCTGCGTGGGCTATCAGCACAATGACGCCTTTCCCGGATCGCATCCGCTATTCGCCGGGCCGCTTGGCTATAACGGGTCTAAGGCTGCGATGCAGTTGATCGCGCGCGCCGACGTGGTGCTGGCGCTGGGCACGCGGCTGAACCCATTTTCGACCCTGCCGGGCTATGGCATCGATTACTGGCCCAAGGACGCCAAGATCATTCAGGTCGATATAAACGCAGACCGGATCGGTCTGACCAAGAAAGTCAGCGTCGGCATTATTGGTGACGCGAAAAAGGTGGCGACCTCGATCCTGTCCAAGCTGTCGGGCACCGCAGGCGACGAGGGCCGCAAGGATCGCCGCAACCTGATCTCGACGACCAAATCGGCATGGGCGCAGGAGCTGTCCTCGATGGATCATGAAGAGGATGACGAAGGCACCACATGGAACCAGCGCTGCCGAGACGACAAGCCTGACTGGATGAGCCCCCGCATGGCATGGCGCGCGATACAGGCCGCCCTGCCGAAGAACGCGATCATCAGCAGCGATATCGGCAACAACTGCGCCATCGGCAATGCCTATCCGACGTTTGAGGAGGGGCGCAAATACCTCGCGCCCGGCCTTTTCGGCCCTTGCGGCTATGGCCTGCCATCGGTCGTGGGGGCCAAGATCGGCTGCCCCGAAGTGCCTGTCGTTGGCTTTTCCGGCGATGGCGCGTTTGGCATCGCGGTAACCGAGCTGACGGCGATCGGCCGGGGCGAATGGCCCGCCGTTACGCAGATCGTTTTCCGCAACTACCAGTGGGGCGCGGAAAAGCGGAATTCGACGCTTTGGTATGATGACAATTTTGTCGGGACAGAGCTGGATACCCAAGTCTCCTACGCCGGAATCGCCAATGCCTGCGGGCTGAAAGGCGTCGTCGCGCGCACGATGGAGGAGCTGACGGAGGCGTTGAACCAAGCGGTCAAGGACCAGATGGAAAACGGCGTGACCACCCTTATCGAGGCGATGATTAACCAAGAGCTGGGCGAGCCTTTCCGCCGCGATGCCATGAAGAAACCTGTTGCTGTGGCAGGCATCGACGCTGCGGACATGCGCCCGCAGACGGTATGATCTCGCACACCATCCTCGTCCTCAATGCCGGATCGTCCACTATCAAGGCAGCGGTGTTCGAGGATGGGCGCGAGGTGGCCCGCGCAGCCAGTGATGCGGTGCCGGATCACGGTGCCGCCCTCAGCCGCGTGATGGCGGATTTGGCCGCACAGGGCCACGCTATTGGCAGCTTCGACGCGGCTGCGCACCGGGTCGTGCATGGCGGCGCGGCCCTCAATGCATCTGCGCGGATCACGCCAAACGTTCGCGCGCAGATTGCGGAATGTATTCCGCTGGCGCCACTGCACAATCCGCACCATCTGGTCGTGATTGACCGCATCGCCGCGCTCGCGCCGGAGCTACCGCAATTTGCCAGCTTTGACACTGCATTTCATGCCACCATACCTGATGTGGCAACGCGCTATGCGCTGCCTGATATCGAAGCGACCCAAGGCCTGCGGCGCTACGGATTTCACGGCATCAGCTATGCAGCACTGACCGGCGCACTGCCGCGCCAGACCGGCCAGCCGCTGCCGCGCCGCCTGCTGGCGTTCCACCTTGGGAACGGAGCGTCGATCTGCGCGATTCGCGAGGGCCGCTCTGTCGCCACGACCATGGGGTATTCGCCTAACGCCGGGCTGACCATGGGCACCCGCAGCGGCGACATGGACCCTGCTGCGGTACTGGAGCTGGCCCGCCGCTTGGGTGTGGACGAGGCAGAGCATCTGCTGACGCATAAATCGGGGCTGCTGGGCCTGTCGGGCGAAAGCTTTGACATGCGCGCATTGCAGGCATCCGGTACGCCCGGCGCGCAACTGGCCATGCAACATTTCTGCTATTGGGCCGCGCGGCATGCAGGCTCGATGATTGCGGCGATGGGCGGACTGGACGCCATCGCCTTTACCGGCGGGATCGGTGAAAATGCGGGTGACATCCGGAATGATATTCTGCTTAAACTGGCTTGGGCAGGAGACGTTCCCGCCTATACCGTGCCCGCGCAGGAGGAAGCCTTTGTCGCGCGGGAGGCATCCAATTTGATGGAAGGCCCTGAATTTGCCGCATAAACAGCCCGATCTCGATCTTTCGCCCCATGTCTCGGACGAGGTGCGCAAGACGACATGCTATATGTGCGCCTGCCGCTGCGGGATCGACGTGCATATGAAAGGCGGCAAAGTCGCCTATATCGAGGGCAACCGCGACCACCCAGTGAACAAGGGCGTTTTATGCGCCAAGGGTAGCGCCGGCATCATGCAGCACAATTCGCCTGCGCGGCTGCGCGCGCCGCTGCGCCGTGTCGGCCCGCGCGGATCGGGCGAATTCGAGGAAATCAGCTGGGACGAGGCGCTGAGCCTCGCGACCGATTGGCTGGCGCCCTTGCGCGAAACCGCGCCCGAAAAGCTAGCGTTCTTTACAGGCCGCGATCAATCTCAGTCGTTCACTAGCTATTGGGCGCAAAATTTCGGTACGCCAAATTATGCGGCGCATGGCGGCTTTTGCTCGGTCAATATGGCGGCGGCGGGCATCTATACGATGGGCGGCGCGTTCTGGGAATTTGGCACCCCCGACTGGGAATATACCAAGCTGTTCATGCTATTTGGCGTCGCCGAGGACCATGATAGCAATCCGATCAAAATGGGCATCGGCAAGATCAAGGCGCGCGGCGCGCGCGTGATCGGCGTCAATCCCATCCGCAGCGGCTATAACGCCGTCGCCGATGATTGGGTCGGTATCACGCCCGGCACCGATGGGCTTTTCATCCTCGCCCTCGTGCATGAGCTGATGAAGGCGGGCCGGATCGACGTCGACTACCTGTCGCGCTACACCAACGCCCCGGTGCTGGTGAACGGCGATGCCAAATCACCCGACCACGGCCTGTTTCTGCGCGACGCGGACGGCAAGGCGCTGGTGATTGACCGGGGCACCGGCAAACTGGCGGCGTTTGATACCCCCGGCATCCGCCCCGATCTGCACGCTACCCACCGCGCGGCCGGCGTCACGCACCGCCCGGTCATGCACTTGATGGCCGAGCGCTACCTCGATCCGCAATACGCCCCCGAGGCCGTAGCCGAGCGATGCGGCCTGACCCCGCAGAAGATCCGCAATATTGCAGCCGAATTAGCACGCGTCGCCTTTGACGAGGCATTCACGCTGGACCGCAAATGGACCGATTTCCGCGGCGAGACGCACCAGACAATGACAGGCCGCCCCGTCAGCTTTCACGCGATGCGCGGGATTTCCGCCCATTCCAACGGGTTTCAGACCTGCCGCGCACTCCATGTTTTGCAAATCATCCTTGGCACCGTCGAGGTGCCCGGCGGCATGCGGTTCAAACCGCCATACCCCAAGCCGGTGTCGGCCCATCCGCGCCCGCACAGTAACTGCGCGCCGGGCAAGCCGCTGGACGGCCCTCATCTGGGCTATGTCACCGGCCCTGATGATTTGTGCCTTAAGGTGGATGGCAGTCCCGCGCGCATCGACAAGGCGTTTACGTGGGAAAACCCGCTATCGGCCCATGGCCTTATGCATATGGTGATCTCGAACGCGCATGCGGGCGATCCTTACAAGATCGACACGCTTTTCCTTTATATGGCGAATATGTCGTGGAACTCGTCCATGAACACCGGCGGCGTCACTAAGATGCTGACCGACAAAGGCGAGGACGGCGAATATGTCATCCCGCGTATCATCTATTCCGACGCCTATAGCAGCGAAATGGTGGCCTATGCCGACCTGATCCTGCCTGACACGACCTATCTGGAACGCTACGACTGCATCTCTCTGCTGGACCGCCCGATAAGCGAGCCAAATGCCGCAGCCGACGCAATCCGCTGGCCGGTGGTCGAGCCTGACCGCGATGTTCGCAGCTTTCAATCGGCCATGTGCGAGCTTGGCGCGCGCCTGAACCTGCCGGGTTTCGTGACCGAGGATGGCGGCCAGAAATACGCGGATTACGCCGACTACATCACGAACCACCAGCGCAAGCCGGGCATCGGCCCGCTTGCCGGATGGCGCATGGGGGAGAATGGTCTGACGCACGGACGCGGCGCCCCGAATGAGGCGCAACTGGACAGCTACATCAAAAACGGCGGTTTCTGCACACAGCACATCCCCGAGGATGCGCAATACTACAAACCGTGGAACATGGCCTATCAGGATTGGGCGGTCGGCATCGGTATCTTTGACAGCCCGCACCCATACATCTTTGACCTCTATTCCGAGCCTCTGCGCCGTTTTCAACTGGCTGCCGAGGGGCACGGATCGCGCCAGCCACCCGACCACCTGCGCGAGCAAATCAAGGCCACGATGGACCCTCTGCCCATCTGGTATGCCGCGCTGGAGGATGGCCATGTCGACAGCGCCGAGTATCCAATTCACGCCCTCACCCAGCGGCCCATGGCGATGTATCACAGCTGGGGATCGCAAAACGCCTGGCTGCGGCAGATCCATGGGTACAACCCGCTCTACCTGCCGACCAAGCTGTTTCAGCAGCACGGATTTACCGACGGCGATTGGGCGCGCGTCACCTCAGCCCATGGCGAGATTACCGTGCCGGTGGCCCACATGGCGGCGCTGAACGAGCATACTGTTTGGACATGGAACGCCATAGGCAAGCAAAAGGGCGCATGGGCGCTGAAAGACGGCGCACCGGAGACGACCAAGGGTTTCTTGCTGAACCACCTCATTCACGAACTGCTACCGCCTAGGGGCGACGGCCTGCGTTGGGCCAATTCCGACCCGGTGACAGGGCAGGCCGCGTGGTTCGACTTGCGCGTCAAGATCGAGAAGGTCCGAGCGCCGGATGAGGCCCACCCCGTGATGCCCAAGATCAAATCTCCCGTCGGGACAGGCCCGGATAAACTCGCTTGGAAGGTAGGAAAATGACCCCGACGCAGCGCACGCTATTGGCGATCTTTGCCTTCGTCGCCTTGATCCTCGGCTCGTTCATCTGGTTCATCGCCACATGGGACGCCAAGAGCGAGAAATCGATCACGCGCATCATCGCGCCACTTGCCTTGCCGGAGGGAACGGTATGACAGCACTACCCGCATCCACCCAGCGCAAGCTTGGCCTCGTCATTGATCTGGATACTTGCGTCGGCTGTCATGCCTGCGTGATATCCTGCAAGGGCTGGAATACCGAAAACTACGGCGCCCCTCTCAGCGATCAAGAGCCCTACGGCAAAGACCCCTCGGGCACGTTCCTCAACCGCGTCCACAGCTACGAGGTGCAGCCGCTGGCCACCTCGGATGCCGTGCAGCCCGCCGCGCAGTTGGTCCATTTCCCTAAATCATGCCTCCATTGTGAGGATGCACCGTGCGTTACAGTCTGCCCCACCGGGGCCAGCTACAAGCGGGTCGAGGACGGTATCGTACTAGTGAACGAGGCCGATTGTATCGGCTGCGGCCTCTGCGCGTGGGCGTGCCCGTATGGTGCGCGGGAAATGGATGCGGAAGAGGGCGTGATGAAGAAATGCACCCTCTGCGTTGACCGCATCTATAACGAAAATCTGCCCGAGGTGGACCGCGTTCCCGTTTGCGTGCGCACTTGCCCGGCAGGCGCGCGCCATTTCGGCGACTTTGCCGATCCTGACAGCCACGTCAGTAAATTAACGGCTGAGCGCGGCGGGTTTGACCTGATGCCTGAGCAGGGGACCAAGCCGGTCAACAAATACCTGCCGCCGCGTGCGCGCGATCAGTTGGATGAGGCGCCGCAAATCGATATCCTAGCCCCATTCCTCGATACGGTAGCAGAGGAGCCCACAGGGTTCGTCGCTTGGCTAGACCGCGCGCTTTCAAAGGTCTGACATGCATCCCGCACCCTCCGTCATCGTATTCACCACGTTGTCCGGCCTTGGCTTTGGCCTGCTCTTTTGGCTGGGCACTGGCATTACAACGCCCACGGGGTGGACCGCGTTTGCCTTCTTTGCAATCGGCTACATCCTCGCGGTGGGCGGTCTGATTGCGTCGACCTTCCACCTTGGCCACCCTGAGCGCGCGCTCAAGGCGTTCACGCAATGGCGCACCAGCTGGCTCAGCCGAGAGGGCTGCGCAGCAGTGGCGGCGCTCATAATCATGGCGCTTTATGGCGCGGGCCTCGTCTTTTTCGATCAGCGTTGGGCGGCACTTGGATGGCTGGGTGCGGCGCTCTGCCTTGTGGTGACTTTTACCACCGCGATGATCTACGCCCAGATGAAGACGGTGCCGCGTTGGCGCACTTGGCTGACGCCTGCGCTTCTCTTGATGATCTCGCTTGCGGGGGGCGCGTTGCTGGCAGGGCAGGTCACGCTAACCTTAGTGTTGCTGCCCATTGCCGCGCTGATCCAGATCGCGTGGTGGATGCGCGGCGACGGCGCGCTGGTCCGCTCTGGCACGAACCTCGCGACCGCCACGGGCCTTGGCGATATCGGCGACCCGCGCGCGTTCGAGCCGCCTCACACAGGCACGAACTACCTCTTGCGCGAATTTGTCCACGTCGTCGGCCGTCGCCATTCCCGCAAATTGCGCGCTATCGCCTTTGTCTTTGGCTATGTGCTGCCGGTACTGCTGCTGGGCCTTCCGGGCGGGCATATCACCGCTGCGCTTGCGGTCATCTGCCACGTCGCGGGTATCTCCGCCTCTCGCTGGCTTTTCTTTGCTGAGGCTGAGCATGTCGTCGGCCTCTACTATGGTAAGCGGTCGGCCTAAGGCGCATTCAGCCCTTCATCTTGGCAAAATTACTAAAATTCCGTTCGGAGCTACACATGCACATTTTCGATTTGCGCACTATTCCGGTCAAACCTTGGGTCAATGGAGCTGGCACAAGGCAGGAGCTGGCGTCCAGCCAGCAGGACGCTCCGACCGCATGGTGGCTGAGCGTCGCCAAGATTGAGCGGGACTGCCCGTTTTCCACCTATCCCGGCCTTGCGCGCCTGCACGTCAT
>JAGXGX010000120.1 GCA_024636515.1 Roseovarius sp. | reverse complement strand
CTGGATATCCCCGGCTTCTGGGCCAGCTCATATGCAGATGTGCGCCGCGACCTGCGAGGCCGCTACCCGCGACACCCATGGCCCGAAGATCCCAGTCAAGCGGACCCCACCTTGCGCACCAAACCGCGTAAATGATGCGTATTTATTGAGGCAAAGCACTCACAGCCTGAAACCTATCGCAAGCGAATTTAGTCCCACCAAGGCCCGTGATGTACGCCGACCTCGCCCAGCCGCGCAAAGCCGTGATGGCCAAAGAAATCGCGCTGCGCCTGAATGATGTCGGCGGTCTCGCGCCCTTGCCGCATCGTGTCGTACCATCCTATCGCCGCCGCCATTGCAGGCACCGCGTGGCCGCCCCCGATCGCCGCCGCCAGAACGCGGCGCAGGGCCGGGATCGTCTCGTTCAGCTTGTCGGCCATAGACGGCGCGAGGATTAGCTGCCCCCCCGGCATATCAGCGCTGAACGCGTCTGATATATCATCCAAAAGGGCCGAGCGGATGATGCAGCCCGCGCGCCATATCTGGGCGATGCGCGCGTATTCCAGCGCCCAATCATACTCAAGGCTGGCCGCCTCCATTATGCGAAATCCTTGCGCGTAGCTGAGGATACGCGCGGCCACGAACGCCGCCTCCAGCACGTCTTCGCCTAAGTCCAGCGCGGTGCGGTCCCCGCCCAAGATCGCCTCGGCCTGCACCCGCGTCTCTTTCTCGGATGACCAACTGCGCGCGGCGACGGCGGCGTCGATCATGCTGGCCGATTGGCCCAATTTCACGGCCTCAATCACAGTCCAGCGGCCGGTGCCTTTTTGTCCCGCCGCGTCCTTGATCACGTCGACGGCGGGATGGCCGGTGATGGGATCGTCATAGCCCAGCGCCTTGCCGGTGATCTCAACGAGGTAGGACCGCAGCGGTCCGGCGTTCCAGCCAGTGAACGTCTCGCCGATGCTGTGCGGATCACGAGCGAGACCGTAGCGCATGAGGCCATAGACCTCGGCGATGACCTGCATATCGGCGTATTCGATACCGTTATGCACCGTCTTGACGAAGTGGCCCGCGCCGTCGGGGCCTAAATGCGCGACGCAAGGATCGCCCTCATATTTGGCGGCGATGGCGGTGAGGATAGGCTGCAATTGCTGCCAGCTATGCGCGCTACCGCCAACCATCATCGACGGGCCGTGGCGCGCGCCTGCCTCGCCGCCCGATACGCCCATGCCGACGAAATGGACATCGCGCGTGGCTAAATCGGCGCTTCGGCGGCGGGTGGCATGAAAATCGGCGTTACCGCCGTCGATGATGGTGTCACCGGGCGACAAAAGCGGCAGAATCTCTGCGATCATCGCATTCATCGGCGCGCCTGAGGGGATCATGAAAAGGATAATGCGCGGCTCTGCCAGGCTGTTGGCAAAATCCCTGAGTTCGGCATGAGGGTGCAGATGCGGGGACAGTGGGCCGGCCTCAGTCATGAAGGCGTCCAGCCACTCTGTCTCGCGGTTTGCGACGGCCACCTCGATGCCCTGCTCGGCCATGTTCAGTGCCAGCGCGCTGCCCATCGTGCCTAATCCGTAAACGCCGATTTGCGCTTTTTGCATCTTGTTGCCTCCTGCCTTGCGTGTGCAGCTTAGGCTCCGCACCATAAGGGTTGCAAGGTTGGGGCTATAGCCCGAGACACCAACGCATGACGGCCTTTTGCGCGTGAAGGCGGTTCTCGGCCTCGTCAAAGACGACCGAATTGGCACCGTCCATCACGGCGCTCGTAGCCTCCTCCTCGCGGTGGGCGGGCAGGCAATGCATGAAAAGGGCGTCCGGCTTGGCCGACGCCATGAGCGCCTCGTTCACCTGATAGGCGCGCAGCATATTGTGGCGCCGCTCCTTGGCCGATTGGCTGTCATGCATCGACACCCACGTATCGGTGACGACCAGATCGGCGCCCTCGACGGCCTTGTGAGGGTCCCTCTCGATGTTGATGCGCACACCCGACTTGCGCGCGAGGCCGATGAATTCCTCTTCGGGATCCAGTTGCGCGGGGCCGGTAAATGTCATGTCAAACCCGAACTGGCCTGCGGCATGAAGGAACGACGCGCAAACGTTATTGCCGTCGCCGGACCAGACCACCTTCTTGCCCTTGATGGGGCCGCGATGCTCCTCGTAGGTCAGGATATCTGCCATGATCTGGCAGGGATGGGTGCGGTCGGTCAAACCGTTGATGACCGGCACATCGGCGTATTCTGCCATCTCGATCAGCACGGATTCGTCGAAGGTGCGGATCATGATCAGATCGACATACCGGCTGAGCACACGGGCGGTATCGGCGATCGTCTCGCCGTGGCCCAGCTGCATTTCGGAGCCGGACAGCAGCATCGTTTGGCCGCCCATCTGCCGCACGCCGACATCAAAGCTAACTCGCGTGCGCGTCGACGGCTTCTCGAATATCAGCGCGACCATCTGGCCCGCGAGCGGCTGATCATCGTCGGGGGCGCCGCGACTGCGGCCCTGCCGAGCCGATTTCATCACCGCGGCGTTGTCGATGATGCCGCGTAGGGCGGCGGGATCGGTTTTATGGATGTCGAGGAAATGATTCATTAGGGTTGGTTCCGTTTTTCAGGCGGCGCACGGGGGTTTTCCACCCCCGAACCCCCAGAGGATATTTTTAGCAAGAAGAAAGCGAAGCCGCTGCCTTGTCGAGGCGGTTCAGCGCTTCGGCGATTTCGGCCTCGGTAATGTTGAGCGGGGGGAGAAGGCGCAAAACGTTGTCGGCAGCGGGCACTGTGCACAGAAGTTGTGCGTAGCAGGCGTTTAGCACGTCCGTATTCGGCATTTTGCATTTCAGGCCCAGCATCAGGCCGGTGCCGCGTACGGCCTCAAAGACGTCCGGATGCGCGGCCACCAGCCCCTCGAGCCGTTGGCGCATGTACCCGGCGCGGGCGCGCACGCCTTGGAGGAAACCCTCATCGGCGATCTCATTCATCACGGCATTCCCGACGGCGCAGGCCAGTGGGTTGCCGCCATAGGTGGAGCCATGCGTACCGGCCACCATCGCGCTTGCGGCATGTTCGGTAGCAAGGACCGCGCCAAGAGGGAAGCCGCCGCCGATGCCCTTGGCGACCATCATGATGTCAGGCTCGACCCCTGCCCACTCATGGGCAAAGAGGCGACCGGTGCGGCCCATTCCGCATTGCACCTCATCAAGTATGAGCAGGATACCATGCTCATCGCACAGATCACGCAGGCCCTTGAGGCAAGGGTCAGGTAGCGGGCGAATGCCGCCCTCGCCCTGTACAGGTTCGATGAGGATGGCGGCTATATCATCGCCTATCGCTGCCGTCAGCGCATCATGATCGCCCCATGGCAGGTGCGTGAAGCCAGGCAAAAGAGGGCCGAAGCCGTGCGTCATCTTGTCCGAGCCCGCTGCCGCGATCCCGGCGGCAGACCGGCCATGAAACGAGCCTTGAAATGCGATGATCTGCGTTCGCTGGGGCTGGCCCGCGTCATGGAAGTGGCGGCGCGCCATCTTGACCGCCAGTTCGCATGCCTCGGTGCCGGAATTGGTGAAAAATACCGTGTCGGCGAAGGTGGCCGCAACCAGACGATCAGCCAGCTCCTGCTGGGCGGGAATCGTATAGAGGTTCGACGTATGCCACAGTTGCTGAGCCTGCGCCGTCAGCGCGGCAACCAGTGCCGGGTGTGCGTGGCCCAGCGCGTTGACCGCGATGCCTGCGCCAAGGTCTAGAAAACGGCGGCCATCGGCCTCAATCAGCCACGCGCCCTCTCCCTTCACAAAGCTGAGGGGGGCGCGATTGTAGGTGGGCAGAACGGACGGTATCATGGCGGCGCTCTCGTAAGGTTCAAGGCGACAAGGAGTGGCCTAGCGCGCCGTGCCTGTCAATCGGGCCGCGCCCTGCCCTATGCTTTCAACCGGTAACCGCGCGTGAACATTGCCAAAGCGATCGCGGCGACCGCCAGTGTCGAGCCCAGCGCGACGACCGCGCCCAGCGCAGGCGCGCTGTCCGATACGCCCAGCACCGAGTAGCGCAGACCGTCGATCAGGTAAAAGATCGGGTTGAAATACGTGATCGTCCGCAGGACGGGCGGCAATGCGTCGACCGAATAGAACGTGCCCGACAGGAACGCGAGAGGCGTGACGATAAAGTTCGTGATCGCGGCCATCTGGTCGAACTTGTCGGCAAAGATGCCCGCGACGATGCCCACCGCACCCATGAAGGCCGACCCGAGGATAACATAGCCGATCAGCATCAAAGGGTGCTGCGGTATGATCCCGAGAAATATCGCGAGACCCGCTGAGATCGCGACCGCGACGAACAGGCCGCGCCCGATGCCGCCCACCAAGTAGCCGATTACCAGCTCGGCCGGGCTAAGCGGTGGCATGAGTGTATCAACTATGTTGCCCTGCACTTTGCCAATGACGATCGATGATGATGTGTTGGCAAAGGCGTTCTGGATCACAGTCATCATGAGGATGCCCGGCGCGATAAAATGCGTAAAAGGCACGCCCATCACGTCGCCGCGCGTGGGGCCGATGGCAATTGTAAAGATCAGCAGAAACAGTGCCGCAGTGGTCAGCGGCGCCAGAAGTGTCTGCGTCCAGACCGCCAAGAAGCGCTGCATCTCGCGCGAGCAAAGCGTGGCGAGGCCCAGCCAATTGACCCGTCCAAAGCGCCGCGTGCCCATCTGTGCAAAATCGTGCATCGACTGTCTCCTTGGAATTAGCGGCGCGGTGAGCGCCTTCGCGTAGGGCGGCATTGGCGCGCCGCCTGATTCGACGTCTTGTAACTCAGGCGTGAGTGATTAGAATAGGGAACTCAATAAATTTGCGGGTCGCCGTGCCATTTGGCGCCGTCCCAAGAGATAGGAACGGGTCATGTCCTGGAGCGATGAACGTGTCGAGACGCTAAAGAAAATGTGGGGCGAAGGCCAATCGGCCAGCCAGATCGCCAAGGAACTGGGCGGCGTCACCCGTAATGCGGTGATCGGCAAGGTGCATCGCCTTGGCCTGTCGAACCGAAACGGCGGCGCTGGTGCGGCAGCCGCAGGAACCAGCGCAGGGGCGGATGCCGCAGCGGCAAAGCCTGCAGCAAAAACCCCATCGAAACCTGCCGCCAAGGCGGCCGCGCCCAAGCCCGCCGCCAAGGCAGAGCCTAAGCCCGAGCCGGAAGAAGACGAGGCGCCCGCCGCGCCCGTCACCCGGATTAAGCCGATCATTCCGGCAGGCCAACCCCTGCCGCCGCAGCCTTCGACCAACGAAATCGATCCCAAAGCGCTGGCAAAGGTCAGCGAGATCGAGAAGAAGGCCAAGCGGCTGCACCTGATGGAGTTGACCTCGCGTACCTGCAAATGGCCGGTTGGCGATCCCGCGACCGAAGATTTCTGGTTCTGCGGTCTGGCAGTGCAAGCGGGCAAGCCTTACTGCGAGGCGCATGTTGGGGTGGCGTTCCAGCCGATGAGCGCGCGACGCGACCGTCGGCGCTAACCCCGCTGCATTTGATAGAATAGACAAAAGCCCTGCCAATCTGGCGGGGCTTTTGCTTTGCGGGCGTAGGATGCCCGGCTCGCGAGTAATTTTGCCCAGATGACGTACTGGTACAAAGCCACGCTGAATTGCGTTATTCAAAGAGCTTGAACAGCTCCTTCACGGCTTGATCCTTGACGTTATCTCTTAACGCGTCCTCGACAGACTGCCCCTCACCCACTGTCACGCCCAGCTCTTTTTCAACGAATTTATCGATCTCCTTGTCGATCTCCTTGCGGGCTTTCGCTTCCAGCTTCTTGCGCTCTTCCTTGAAGTTTAGGTCGATCGCTTTTTCCAGATCTGGGCGGATTTTCGGATCCGACCATGGCCCGCGAATACGCACCGGGATGGCGAGGCCGCGACTGTTTTCGCCCTGAAGCAGAACCGGGGTAAAGAGATAGTCAATATCGCGCGCACCCAGACCAATGCGGCCCTCGCCCGTCGCTGTCGCCAGTGGCATCGACATTTTCAGGTCATTGCCGCGCATGTTGCCATCCGAGATTGCAAAGCTGGCGCTCACCTCGTCAAAGACGGTGGTGCCGCCGCTGCCGTCGCCCGTGCGCATCAGGCGATCCAGATCAAAGCCGCTGATGACACCGCGCCCTGTCGCCAGCTTCAGATTGCCACTGAGGCTGTTCATAATCGCGTGGACGGACTGGCCAACGCCGAGGAAATCGAGGCTGGCAGTGCCAGTAGTGGCAAAACGCGTGATGCCAGCGGCGTCGGTCAGCAAACGCTCCATATCAATGCCGCGCGCGGTCAGATCGCCGCCCACCGACAGGCCCGAGCGATTGTTGGCAACCACTTGGCCCGCCAGGATGCCGCCATACCCCTCTAGCTGTTTTAGCTGGGCCACGGCGCGGGCCGCATCAATGGTCAGTAGGATGCTAGCCGCGCCGAATTTGAATTGCCCCAGATCAAGGCTTGAGGCGACCAGCGAGACGTTTGCGTCGACCGCGTTCAGCCCGCTCGCATCAATAGCTGCCTTTGACCAGCCATCGGTGACCGGTGCGGCGCTACCGCTGATGCCGCCCCCTGTGCTGCTCCCTCCGGTAGTGCCCCCAGCCGTGCTTCCTCCGCTGGTACTGCCGCCGCTTGTGGTGCCGCTACCACCGCCGCTGCCTGTAAGCGCCCTCAGGTCTAGCGCGCCCCCGTTCAGCTGCGCGGTGATACGCGGGCGCGCGCCATTCGTAACGATGTCCGCTGCGCCGGTCAGAGTGTTGCCGCCCAGCCCTAGCGTCATATCACGCAGCGAAATGCGCATATCCTTGGTCAGATTAAATTGCGCATTGGCCGCGATTTCACGGCCCAGCCCCTGCGGCAGATCCGCCGCTGGCAGGCCCAGCGCGGCCAGAAAACGGGCCGTATCGCCGATATCGGCGGTCATGCGCCCGTCCAATTCCGGTGCGGTGCTGGCTCGTCCATCAATGTTTAGCGTGCCGCCGCCAGTGGATACCGTCACCTTGAGCGGGGAAACCGCCCCTTCAAGGAACGGGCCGAACTTGTCGATGTGGCCCGCAACGCGCACGTCTTGCCCGGCTGGGCGCAGGACAACATCGAAATTGGCCTCACCGCCGTAGCTGGGCCACGTCACGTCCAGATCGACGCCCGCCATTTCGCGCCGCGTGCCCGACTGCGCATCAATATAGAGGATCGATGCATCAGTGATCAGCGCGCGATCCAGCGTAAGGGCCAGCGCGTTCGATTTGGCCTCTGGCGTGCCCGTAGCGCCCCCAGTTGTACCATTGCCCGTAGCGGTACCAACCGCAGCGCCATCCCCGGCAGTGCCCTGCCCGGTGGTGGCGACACCGTCGACGCCGATTTCCCAGTTGCCGCGCCCGGCCTTGTCCCGCTCGATCACAATGCGCGGGCTGGCGACCTCGAGCCCGGTGATACGCACCTCGCCCCGAATCAGCGCGATGGGATCGACGCCCAACTTCAGGCTGTCCGCAGTTAGCATCGGGCCGCCCGTCGCCCAATCTGCTGTCGCGATGGTCGTCCTACCCGTGCTGATGCCAAGGACGGGATAGAAGCTGATGGAGGTGTCACCGCTCATCGTGACCTCGCGCCCTGTCATGGTGCTGATCCGCTCAGCGGCGATGCGGGCTATCCGCTCGCCGGGCAGAAAAAACAGCGCGCCGACCGCAAGGATCGCGGCGATCAGGACGAAGCCGATAATTTTCAGGAGGAATTTCATGTGCGCCTCATTGCCTTTGGCGGGCCTAGATGCCGCCTTTTGCAGCGCAGCTTAGGCCCGCGCCATAGGCCCTGCAATAGTTTGCCCCTTTTGCACAGGGCGCGCGTACCCTATATCGCGCGGATGAGCACCAATCCCCCCGACCTACGCCCCGATCTGGCCCGCGCGCGTCTGACGCCCAGCCCCAAACGTGACGGCCAGCCGCATATTGGCATGGTGTCGCTGGGCTGTCCCAAAGCGCTGGTTGATAGCGAGCGCATCCTGACGCGCCTGCGGGCCGAGGGCTATGGCATCTCGCCCGACTATACTGGGGCCGATGCAGTGATCGTGAACACTTGCGGATTTCTGGATTCCGCCAAGGCCGAAAGCCTCGCGGCGATTGGCGAGGCGCTGGCCGAGAATGGCCGCGTGATCGTAACGGGCTGCCTTGGGGCAGAGCCGGAATATATCACTGGCGCGCATCCCAGCGTCATGGCCGTGACCGGCCCGCACCAGTACGAGCAGGTGCTGGACGCGGTTCACGCCGCCGTGCCGCCCCGGCCAGATCCCTATATTGATTTGCTGCCCGCATCCGGCGTCAGCCTGACACCAAGGCACTACTCTTATCTAAAGATTTCCGAGGGTTGCAACCATAAGTGCAAGTTCTGCATTATCCCCGACATGCGCGGGCGCCTCGCCTCGCGGCCCGCTCATGCGGTTCTGCGCGAGGCTGAAAAGCTCGTCGATAATGGTGTGCGCGAGTTGCTTGTGATTAGCCAGGACACCTCGGCCTATGGCGTCGATATCAAGCACGCGGAGGAGCGCGGTCACCGCGCGCATATCACCGATCTTGCGCGCGATCTGGGCTCGCTTGGCGCGTGGGTGCGGCTGCATTACGTCTATCCCTACCCCCATGTGCGCCAGCTGATCCCTTTGATGGCTGAGGGCCTCGTCCTGCCTTACCTGGACATCCCGTTCCAGCACGCGCATCCCGATGTGCTGCGCCGCATGGCCCGCCCTGCGGCAGCGGCCAAAACGCTGGACGAAATCGCGGCTTGGCGCGATGTCTGCCCCGATATCACTCTGCGCAGTACCTTCATCGTCGGTTATCCGGGCGAGACTGAGGCAGAGTTTCAGACCCTGCTAGATTGGCTGGACGAGGCGCAGCTAGACCGCGTTGGATGCTTCAAATACGAAAACGTCGCTGGCGCCCGGTCGAACGATCTACCCGATCATGTAGCTGAAGAGGTCAAGCAAGAGCGCTGGGACCGTTTCATGGAAAAAGCGCAGACCATTTCAGTGGACAAGCTGGCGGCCAAGGTCGGCACGTTTCAGGATGTTCTGATCGACGATATCGACGAGGACGGCATCGCGACCTGCCGCACCAAGGCCGACGCGCCCGAAATCGACGGCAATCTCTTTATCGACGAGGGCACTGATGGCCTGTCGGTCGGTGATCTGGTGCGTGTCGAGGTGGATGAGGCGGGCGAGTACGATCTATGGGGCAAGCTGCACGCCTGACTACCGCCTGTGCGCTACCCTGCAAACTCAGCCAGCCAAGCATCCACGCAGGTTTGAACGTGGCGAAAGCGGTCGCCGCCCAGATGCTTGCCGCCATACCAGCGGGTGACGACGATGATCTGGCCGATTAGCTCCGCCCGCTCAAGCATCCGCACGATGACCATGCCCGCCCCTGCCTCGCCGTCGTCGCCCTTTAGCGGAGTGCCGTCCGGCAGCAGGACCGCCCATGTATTGTGGGTCGCCTTGGCGAATTTCTTGGCCTGCTTCAACTCTTTGAGAAACGCATCCACCTCTTCGCGAGAGGCGGCGGGGCCACCGGAGACCGCGTATTTCGATCCCCGGTCGCTGACAATGCCGGTCAGTTGGTGCATTACTGCACTCAGAGGCTATCGTTGACCCGCCGGACCGTTTCGATCCGCTTGGCGTTGGGCGGGTGCGTCCCAAGGAAACGATCACCGGGATCGGCGATCTGGGTAAAGAACGCAGCCCCGCGCACCGGATCATATCCAGCGCGCTTGGTAATGACGGTGCCGAGGGCGTCTGCCTCCAGCTCGTAATCCTTGGAATAGGTGCGCGCGCCCAAGCCTGCGCCAAGGTCGGTCGCGTTTTGAATGGCGCCTTGCCCGGCGCCAGTGATTGATGCCAGCCCGCCCAACAGGACCGCACCGGCCATCGCATTGGTGCGCTGGCGTTCGAGGTGGCCACTAATGTGATGTGCCGCCTCATGCCCCATGACAAAAGCCAGCTCGTCGCGGTTGCGCACTTCGGCGATCAGCGCGAGGTTGAACGCCAAAATGGGGCGGCCCTGCTTGTCCACTGTCTGAAAGGCGTTGGCCTGTTGGCCCGGCCGGTCATCAACAACGATGCGGAAATCGCAGTTGAGGTTGGACGTGCGCGCCCGGCACTCCTGCTCGGCCACAGGTTCGACCGAGGCGACAACGGATTTGAACTGCGCGATGCTGGCCGAGGTGGGAACGCCCGGCGCCTTGGCCGGCTGTACAGTGCGCTGGCCAGAAGGCGCGCCCGTGGACTGGGGCACCACGTCGCAAGCAGCCAGTGCAAGAACGCAAAGCAGGGTGAGTTTTTTCATCAAATTCCTCCGGGTATAGCGGTTGCCCGCAGCTTAGACATGCGCGCCACCAAGGGAAAGCGAGATCGCGCACAGCACCTGGCCAGCTTGCAAGGTATTGCCGATCCGGCTGGGCGGCACAGTCGACAAGCCAACTAGCGCGGCGCGCGCCTAGGTCAAAAGCGCCCATATCCGCGCCACGTGGCCGCCCCGCCCTTGACCCCGCGCCGCGCGGGGCCGACATAAGGCACCTGTACCTGATACCGGAGCCTCGCCATGCCGACCCCTCGCCCCGACGTGCTGAATTTTCTGGCAACCCGCCGCTCGCGCCCGGCCAAGACGCTGGGCCTGCCGGTGCCGGACCGCGCCGCGCTGATCCCGATGCTGGAGATGGCCGCGCGCAGCCCCGACCATGGCAAGCTAGAGCCGTGGCGCTTTGTTGTGCTGGAGCGCGGCGCGCTGCTACGACTGGCAGATGCGATACCCAGCCACGCAAACGGCCAAGATCAAGAGGCCATCGCGAAGGCGCAAAAGCAGTACTTGGAGGCGCATCTGGCCGTCGCTGTGATCGAGGTGCAGCGCCCCTCGCCCAAGGTGCCGCCCATCGAGCAGACCTACTCTGCCGGGGCAGTCTGTCTTGCGTTGCTGAACGCCGCGCTTGCGTCTGGCTGGGGCGCGAACTGGCTGAGCGGCTGGCCCAGCCATGATGCGGGATTTGCCGTCGCGGCATTAGGCCTCGCCCCGAACGAGCGGATCGCAGGCCTGATCCATATCGGCACCGAAACCAGCGTGCCGCCCGAGCGGCCCCGCCCCGACATCGCGGCAATCACGACGTGGCTGTCCGAGTGATATTCACCTCGTTCACCAAAGCGCTGGCGCAGATGGGCGACCCACGATTTCGCCGGGTGGTGATCCTGGGTGTCGCGTTGACACTAGCGCTGCTCTTTGCGGTCTATGCGGCGGTTTTGCTTTCAATCTCATGGCTGACCGGCGACGCCGTCACCTTGCCACTGCTGGGCGAGGTCCGGTGGATGGATGACCTGTTGGGCTGGACCAGCCTGATCGCGATGCTAGTGATGTCCATCTTCCTGATGGTTCCGGTAGCGTCCGCCATCACTGGGTTTTTCTTGG
Organism: Roseovarius sp.; assembly: GCA_024636515.1. Classification (GTDB taxonomy): domain Bacteria; phylum Pseudomonadota; class Alphaproteobacteria; order Rhodobacterales; family Rhodobacteraceae; genus Roseovarius. The sequence continues at coordinate 1,110 of JAGXGX010000120.1, read as the reverse complement.
ATGACGTGGCAGCGGCGGTCGAGGCGCGGCACTATCCCGACCTGCCGCCTGTCCCCCGGATGCCTTGGATGGATACGCTGCGCGATACGCTGGGATTTCTTGGCGTGCTGGTCGGTGCGAACCTCTTGGCGCTCATCCTTTATATCGCGCTCCCCTTCGCCGCGTTCGCGATCTTTTGGGCGCTGAACGGTTATCTGCTGGGGCGCGAGTATTTCCAGCTGGCGGCGATGCGCCGTCTGGGACGGGCGGGCGCGCAGGAGTTGCGGCGCCGTCACTGGCTGCGAGTCTGGGGCGCAGGCGTTTTAATGGCGATCCCGCTTTCGGTGCCGCTGCTTAATCTGGTGATTCCGATTTTAGGTGCTGCGACCTTTACCCACCTAGTCCACGCCCTTCGACCGGACCGGGGCCGAATCGACTGAAAAGGTCGACATCGGCTAGCGTGATTTTGCCTGACAGGATGCACCACACGGCGACGGCCCATATGACAATCGCGACGCCAGTGGTGATCCATGCCTTTTTCTTGAGGTGGTGGCGCGCGGGCGATCCGTGATGCGTGCCGGGCACCACATTGCCTGCCTCGCCTTGGGTTTGCAGGCGAATCGGGATGGCGACAAAGAACGTCATGGCCCAAATCATCACAAAAAGAACCAGACCAGAGACGGGGCCCATCAGACTTCCTCCAACTCGATAAGGCATCCGTTGAAATCCTTGGGATGCAAGAAGATCACCGGTTTGCCATGTGCGCCGATCTTGGGCGAGCCATCACCCAGCACGCGCGCGCCCGACGCGGTTAGCTGTTCGCGAGCGGCTGCGATGTCGTCCACCTCATAGCAGATGTGATGGATGCCACCCGCCGGGTTCTTGTCCAGAAAGCCGCGAATCGGGCTGTTCTCGCCCAAAGGATACAAACGCTCGATCTTGGTGTTTGGCAATTCGATGAAAACGACGGTCACACCGTGATCCGGCTCGTCCTGCGGCGCGCCCACATTTGCGCCTAGCGCGCCCGAATATTGCGCAATCGCAGCGGCGAGATCCGGCACGGCGATGGCAACGTGATTGAGGCGTCCGATCATGGTTGGTCCTTTATCTTATGGTCCTCAAGGCTCAATG